>JAHDXX010000131.1 GCA_023384025.1 Sphingomonadaceae bacterium | reverse complement strand
ATTGCGAACACATCGCCCGCCACCGCCGGTTCCAGCGGCACCAGGCTTCCGGACAGGATCACGTCGCCCGCATCGAGCGTAACCCCGTACTGGCCGAGCGTATTGGCGAGCCAGGCGACGGCCTGTGCCGGATCGCCCTGCACCGCCGCGCCCAGCCCTTCCGACAGCGGCTGGCCGTTCTTGGTCACGGTAACGCGCAGGCTAGGCAGATCGTGCCCACGCGGATCGGCCCGCGCCTCGCCGAGCACGAAGACGCCGCAGCTGGCGTTGTCGGCGACAGTATCAACGATCCCGATTTTCCAGTCGCGAATGCGGCTGTCGACCACCTCAAAGCAGGGGGCAATCGCTTCGGTCGCTGCGATCACCTGCTCGGCCGTGACCCCCGGCCCGGCGAGGCTGTCGCGCAAGATGAAGGCGATCTCTGCTTCGGCGCGGGGCGCGATCAGGCGCCTGCTTTCGACGTCGATTTCATCATCGACATTCATCCAGTCGGTCAGGAACCCGAAATCAGGCTGGTGCACCCCGAGCATGTCCTGCACCGCCTTGCTGGTGACGCCGATCTTCTTGCCCACCACGCGCTCGCCATCGGCCAGTCGCCGGGCGAGGAAATCGAGACTGATGGCGTAGGCATCGTCGATGGTGAGCGAGGGATCGCGCTCGATCAGCGGCGCGAGCGTGCGGCGTTCGCGCAAGGCGCGGTAGAGCTGTTCACCGTGCAGGGCGGCGATGTCACTACGGCTCACAGGTAGCCTCCATCCTGGTAGATCAAAGGATCGACTGTATCGCTCACCCGGGCGCGGATTACCCGCGCAATCACGATACTGTGCGTGCCGTAGGCCAGCATGGCGTCGATCACGCATTCGAGATGGGCCTGCGCATCGGCGAGTGCGGGCAGGCCGTTCGCACCGTCCTGCCAGTCGCCGACCCTGAACCGCTCCTCGCGCGGTGTGCCGCCGCCGAACGCCATCGAGACATCGCGGTGATGCCGTGCGAGCAGGTTGACCGACAGCGGTGCCGTGGGGACCAGCAGCGCATGCAGGCTGGTCATGCGGTTGACGCAGACCAGCACCGCAGGCGGATCAGCCGTTAGCGAGGTGATCGATGTCGCCGCCATGCCGACCGGGCCTTCGTCGCCCTTGGCCACCACGATCGAGACCGAGGCTGCCAGCCGCCGCATGGCCGACTTGAACACCCCCGGCAGGTCATCCGGGATCAGGGGATAGCCTTCAGCCACGCAGGAACCCGATAGCGTGGGTGTTGAACTCGCCCGCGCGCTCGACCTGGACCCAGTGACCGACGTGGTTGAACGTCATTGTGCGCACATCGCATCCTGCGGTGAGGAAATGGCGCGCGCCGCTTTCCGGGCAGAACTCGTCCTGCAAGCCCCACATCACCAGCATCGGGTTGGGCAATTCGCCGAGCCGAGGCGCGAGGTTGGGCGTGCGCATCCGCACCAGCACGTCCTTGGGCTGGGTCCGGGCGACCGCGAAACGTTCCTGCACCAGTGCATCGGGAATGTTCGGCGCGAAGTCCGGATGGACGAGATTGCTGACCAGCCGCCGCTGTTCGTCAAGATTGAAATCCGGCCCGCCGAAGTTCGACACCATGCGGGAAATGCCCGGCATCTTGAAGTAGTCGGCCTGCTCCTCGATGCAGCCCGGTGCCATCAGCAGCAGCCGTTCGGCAAAGCCGGGGTGATCGAGTGCGATCTGGAGCGCGATCCCGCCACCCAGCGAGTTGCCAACCATATGCGCCTGCTCAATCCCGTGGGCCACCAGCGCTTCGTGGACCGTGTCGGCAAACAGTTGCAGAGTATAGTCGATCCCCTCGGGCTTCGACGAAGCGCCGTATCCGATCAGGTCCGGCAGCACGACGCGGAAGCCCGCTTCGACAAACGCCGGCCAGTTGTCGCGGAAATTGGACGCCCCTGATGCCCCCGGCCCGCTGCCGTGAAGGAATACCACCACCGGGCCGGAGCCTGCCTCTTTCAGATGAATCGAATGCCCGCCGGATACGGTGTAGGTCGCCTCGCTCAATCCCCCCATCGCCGCTCTCCTTACAGGAACGGGTTGAGCGGCGGCTCACCCAGCATGGTGCCAATCGCATCGCCGGTGCGGTTGTTCGGATCGTTGGCGACATGTGCGCGACCGGCATTGAGATCGAGCCAGGGCTGGATGATCTCGCTGGTCATGTAGATCGCGCGCCCGCCGAACAGCTGCACCACATCGTCGATCAGCCGCGCCAGACGTCGCACCACGGTGCTTGACTGGTAAGTGAAGAACGCCCGCTTCTCCATCGGGATGTCCTCACCCCGCTCGGCATAGCCCATCAGTTCGTCAAAGGTGAGCCGCAGGGTCGTTTCCATTTCCTGCTTCTCGGAAATTGCCCGGGCGAGCGCAGCATGCAGGATCGGATCCTGCTTCGATGCCTTGCCGGTGTTGGTCGAAACGCGGTCCTGCATGATCGCCATGGCGGCATTGATCGCCGCCTGCGCCCCGCCGAATGCCGCAGTCGAGACCGAGCGGGTAAAGACCTGCGCCCACGGCAGGCGGTAAAGCGGCCCCGTGTTCACTTCCTGGCCCGGATTCTGGCACAGGAAGCCGTCGATCGAGCGGTGCGTGCGGTATTCGGGAATGAAGGCATCATCGACGATGATGTCATGGCTGCCGGTGCCCTGCAGGCCGAACGTGTGCCAGGCGTCCTCGTCGATTTCGTAATCGCTGCGCGGCAGCAGGAAGGTGCGCATTTCGGCCGGCGTGCCGTCTTCCTTGGGCGGGCAAAACGCGCCCAGCAGGATCCACCCCGAATGGACCGATCCGGTCGAAAAGCCCCACCGGCCTGACAGGCGAAAACCGCCTTCGACATGGGTCACCTTGCCGACCGGCTGGTAGGTCGAGCAGACCAGCATGTCGGGGTCCTCGCCCCACACCTCTTCCTGCGCCTGCTCGTGGAACAGTGCCATTTCGTAGGGATGGCAGCCGAGCACGCCGTACATCCATCCGGTCGACATGCAGCCTTCGGCCAGCACCTTCTGCACTTCGAAGAACGCGTTGGGATGCATCTCGTAGCCACCGAACTTTTCCGGCTGGAGGATGCGGAAAAAACCGGCTGCCTTCATCTCCGCAATGGTTTCCGCCGGGACATTACGTGCGCGGGTGCACTCCTTGGCGCGCGCTTTCAGAACCGGCACCATATCGCGCGCCCGTTGCAGCAATTCCTCTGCGGTCGGCCTGGCAGTCCCTAGATCCACGCGCTTGACGGCAACGCCCATATCCCGGCTCCTCTTCATGCTCTGGCTGGCCAAACCCTATCGACTCAGCTTCAGAACCCATGCTTCGTAAAATTTTTTATCGTTTGATACGCAAATCGTCAATTGAAAAGCCGTTTCGCTTCCGATAATGCAGTTTTGATAGCGGTAACGGGCCGCGATTCAGGAATTGGGCTGCAAACGAGGGGTGGCGGGATTGGGTGAAGTGCCAACCATTGACCTGACCGGACAGGTTGCCCTTGTGACCGGGGGCACCAAGGGGCTTGGTCGCAGCATCGCACTGGCTTTGGCCGGCGCGGGTGCCAAGGTCGTGGTCTGCGCGCGCAATGCACCCGAAGACACCATGCCCGGCACCGCATTCGAAGCGGTCGACGTGCGTGATCCCGAAGCGGTGCAGGCGCTGGTCGACGGGATCGTCGCGCGCCACGGGCGGATCGACATCCTGGTGAACAATGCCGGTGGATCACCAGCGGTGGCCGCAGCCGATGCCAGCGCACGCTTTTCCGAAGCGATTGTCCGTTTGAACCTGCTCGCCCCGCTCTATCTGGCACAGGCCGCCTATCCGCACATGGCACGGCAGGGCAGCGGCTCGATCGTCAACATCGCCAGCGTCTCCGCCATCCGCCCCTCCCCCGGCACCGCTGCTTACGGCGCGGCCAAGGCTGGCCTGCTCAACCTGACGCAGAGCCTCGCGCAGGAGTGGGGACCGCAAGGCGTGCGGGTGAACGCGATCATCGCCGGGCTGATGGCCACCGAGACTGCCGAGGCGACGTATGGCGATGCCGAGGCGCAGGCTGCCGTGGGCCGCTCCATGCCGTTGCAGCGCATGGGCACCGGCGAGGACATCGCCGGGGCAGTGCTGTGGCTGTGTTCGCCGCTCGCCAGCTGGGTCAGCGGCGCGCGGATCAATGTCGATGGCGGCGGGGAGCGGCCATATTTTCTCGATCTAGTCAAAGGGGCCGGGGCCTGATGGGTGTGAAATCGCTGGGCTATGTGGTGGTCGAAACCGCCAAGCCACGAGAGTGGGAGCGCTTCCTGACGGAGCTTGCCGGCGTCATGCGCGCGCCCGATGCGGCGGACGGGGCAATGCAGTTCCGCATCGATGACCGGCCTTTCCGCTTCCGGATCGAAACCTCGACCCGCGAATGGTTCAAGGCCGCGGGATATGAAGTGGCCGATGCCGCCGAACTTGAAGCTCTGGCCGAACGGATCGCCGCCGCTGGTCGCCCGGTCGAGCGCTTCAGCGCGGAAACCGCCGCGCTGCGCGGCGTCGAGGCGGGCTTTGCCACCAGCGACCCGGCGGGCAATGGGCTGGAGTTCTATTGCGGCGACAGCCGGACGGACGAGCCGTTCGTATCCCCGCTGGGCATTTCCCATTTCGTGACCGGCGCAATGGGCATGGGCCATGCCGTATTCGCCGCACCCGATTTTCCCGCCATGCTGGCGTTTCACCGTGATGTGGTCGGCTTCCATGAAACCGACATGCCGGCGTTCCACCTGATGGGCCCGGATGCCCCGCCCATGCGGTTCGCCTTCCTCCACGCCGACAACGGCCGCCACCACTCGATCGCATTCGGTGAGAGCCCGGTGCCGCCATCGGGCGCGGTCCACATAATGTTGGAGTACCCCAGCCTGGTCGAAGTCGGCAAAGCCTATGACCGGATGAAGGCGATGGAGTGCCCGGAAAGCGCCAGCCTGGGCCAGCATTTCAACGACCAGACTGTCGGCTTCTACGTCCAGACCCCCGGCGGCTTCGATCTCGAAATCGGCTGCGACAGTCTGGTGATCGATCCGGCGAGCTGGGAAGTAACCAGGCACATCGGCATCAGCGTGTGGGGCCACGAATGGGCCTGGCAGAAAGCCATGAAGGAAGCCCAGCAAGCCGAGGCAGCCGAATGAGCACGCTCGACAAACGCATGTCCGCTGCCGAGATCGTCGGCCGGCTGAGGAGCGGGATGACGCTGGGGATCGGCGGCTGGGGCCCGCGGCGCAAGCCGATGGCATTGGTGCGCGAAATTCTCCGCTCCGACCTGACTGACCTGACCGTGGTTTCCTACGGCGGCCCCGATGTCGGGATGCTGTGCGCGGCGGGTAAGGTGAAGAAGCTGGTGTTCGCTTTCGTTTCGCTCGACGCGATCCCGCTTGAACCGTGGTTCCGCAAATCGCGCGAGGCGGGCGCCATCGAAGTGCTCGAACTGGACGAAGGCATGTTCCAGTGGGGGTTGAAGGCTGCCGCGTTCCAGCTGCCGTTCCTGCCCACCCGCGTCGGGCTCGGCACCGATCTGCTCGAACTGGGCGGGCTCAGGACCGTGCAGTCCCCCTATGACGACGGAGAGGTCATGGTCGCCATGCCCGCGCTCAAGCTCGATGCCGCGCTGATCCACGTCCACCGCTGCGATCATCGCGGCAATGTCCAGGCGCTGGGGCCGGACACATATTACGACGAATGGTTCGCAAAGGCGGCGGACCAGTGCTTCGTCTCTGCTGAGGAACTGGTCCCCGCGATGGAAGATGCCTACCCCGAGGACGCCCGCGCCAACCTGTTCGAACGGTGCTTCGTGACCGGTGTCACCGAAGCACGTGGCGGCGCCCACCCCACCTCGATGCCCCCGTCCTATGGCTGGGATATGGGGTGGATGAAACGCTACGCTGGCGCAGCGAAAGACCCGGGTGACTGGAGCGCTGTATCGGCGCAATTTGTCGGCGCGAGCGAGGAAGAATACCTCGCTTCGGTCGGCGGAATGGAGGCGGTCGGGGCGCTCCCCCTGCCGGTGTTCTGATGGCAACGCTGGCAGAACTGTGCATCGCCGCGGTGGCGGAAGCGTTCCGCACCGACCGCGAACTGGTCGGCACCGGCATCGGTCCGATCCCGCGTCTCGGCGTGGGGCTGGCCAAGCTGACCCATTCGCCCGGCCTGATGATGACCGATGGAGAGGCCTTCCTGGTCGAGCAACCCGTGCCGCTCGGCCCCCGTGCCTACGATGACCGCAAGCCCGCGGGCTACCTTCCCTTCAGCCGCTTCTTCGACAGCGCGGTGTGGAGCGGGCGGCGGCACGCGATGGTTACGCCGACGCAGGTAGACCGCTTCGGGCAGACCAACCTTTCGGCGCTGGGCGGCACCCATGCGCAGCCCAAGACCCAGATGCTCGGCGCGCGCGGCTTTCCCGGCAACGGGATCTACCACGCCAATTCCATGTTCATTCCGGCGCATGGCCCACGCGTGTTCGTGACCGGCGAAGTCGATCGGGTCTCCAGCCCCGGCTACAACCCGGCACGGCGCATCGCGGGCGGGAACTATTCCGCCATCGACCTCCGGCGGATCGTCACCAACCTGTGCGTGATGGACTTCGGCGGGCCGGACAATACGGTGCGGGTCATCTCGCTCCACCCCGGCGTGACCTTCGACGAGGTCCAGGCCGCGACCGGCTTTGACCTGATCGACGCGGTTGCAGGCGAAACACCCCTGCCCTCTGACGAACAGCTCGAAATCATCGCCGCGCTCGATCCGCACGGCATTCGCCACACTGTCCTGCCCGACAATCCGCCTGCCCAGAGGAGCACGCCATGAGCGACGCCATTGTTCCCAAGGTCGACCAGCCGCCGGTCTACGAGACCGACGAGCCGGTGCTCTATGCCGCCGCCGACGGGGTGGCGCGGATCACGCTCAACCGGCCGCAGTTCCACAACGTCCAGAACAGCCAGATGACCTATGCGCTGGACGATGCCTTCCAGCGCGCGGTCGACGACGATGACGTGAAGGTCATCGTGCTGAAGTCGGATGCCAAGCACTTCACCGCCGGGCATGACATCGGCAGCCCGGGGCGCGACTTCCATTCGAGCTTCGAACGGCGGCTGATGTGGTACGACCACGCCAACAAGGGCGGCGCGGAAAAGGCCTATATCCGCGAGCAGGAAGTCTACCTCGGCATGTGCAAGCGGTGGCGGGCGATCCCCAAGCCGACCATCGCACAGGTCCACGGCGCGTGCATCGCGGGCGGGCTGATGCTGGCCTGGGTGTGCGACCTGATAATCGCCAGCGACGACGCCTTCTTCCAGGACCCGGTGCTGCAGATGGGCTTCCCGGGAGTCGAATACTTCGCCCACGCGCATGAGCTCAATCCGCGCATCGCCAAGGAATTCCTGTTCCTCGGCGAACGGATGAGCGCCGAGCGGGCTTACCAGATGGGCATGGTCAACCGGGTCGTGCCGCGCGATCAGCTTGAGGCCGAAGTGGCCAGGGTGGCGAACCGCATTGCCGAGCAGCCGCGCCTTGCCCTGCAATTGGCCAAGCAGGCGGTCAACCACATGGAGACGCTGGCGGGCAAGGAAGCCGGGATCGACGCCAGCTTCGGCTATCACCACTTCGCCCACGCCAACAACCAGCTGATCTCGGGCGACTACATCGCCGGGTTCAGCGGCAAGTCGATGGCGGAAAAGAACAAAGAGCGCGAGGCGAAGCAGGGCTGACCATGGGTTCCCCGCTTGCCACCCCGCTGACCGAACTGCTCGGCAGCCGCCTGCCGGTGATCCAGACCGCGATGGGCTGGATCGCGACACCGCAGCTTGTGGCGGCAAGCAGCAATGCTGGCGCCTTCGGTTTCCTCGCCGGCGCGGTGATGCAACCGGCGGAACTGGCGGCAGCGATCGAAGAGACAAAGCGTCTCACCCCGTACCGGTTCGGGGTCAATTTCCACAGCTTCCAGCCCGGTGCGCGCGAGATCGTCGAAGTGATCCTCGCCAGTGCCGACCGGGTACGCGCGGTCAGCTTCGGACGCGGGCCGGATGCCGGGATGATTGCCCGTTTCCGTGAGGCAGGGATCGTCTGCATTCCTACGGTCGGCGCAGTGAAGCACGCCGAGAAGATGGTCGCGCTGGGATGCGAGGCAATCACCGTGCAAGGCGGCGAAGGCGGCGGACACACCGGCGCGGTGGCAACCACGGTGCTGCTGCCACAAGTGCTGGATGCGGTGAATGTTCCGGTCGCCGCTG
This sequence comes from Sphingomonadaceae bacterium, assembly GCA_023384025.1. Taxonomy (GTDB): domain Bacteria; phylum Pseudomonadota; class Alphaproteobacteria; order Sphingomonadales; family Sphingomonadaceae; genus 34-65-8. Next base: position 592 of record JAHDXX010000131.1, on the reverse strand, counting down.
CGGGTGGCTTTGCCGATGGACGGGGCCTGGCCGCCGCGCTAGCTTACGGCGCGAGCGGGATCGCGATGGGCAGCCGCTTCATGATGACCAGCGACAGCCCGGTGCCCGAGGCAGTCAAGGCGGCCTACGCGAAGGCGGGCACGCAGGACATTTTCGTCACGAGCAAGATCGATGGCATCCCCCAGCGGATGATCCGCAACGCCATGCTCGACCGGATCGAGGCGGGCGGCACGCTGGCCAAGTGGCGGCGCGGGCTGCTGGCGGCGCTCGCCATGAAACGCTCTACCGGAGCGAGCTGGGGCGAGCTGCTCGCCGCTGCGCGCGGGATGACCAGCCATGGCGAGATGTCGCTGCCCGAAGCCATGCTTGCGGCTGCCGCGCCCACTCTGCTGCAGAAGGCTGTGGTCGAAGGCGACGCCATTGGCGGACTGATGGCCTCGGGCCAGGTCGCCGGGCGGCTGACCGACCTGCCGAGCTGCGCCGACTTGCTCGCCCGGATCGAAGCCGAGGCGCTGGATCGGATTGCGGCGCTTGCGATCCTCCCCGGCACGGGGAGGGGGACCATCCTGAGCTTGTCGAAGGATGGTGGAGG
>JAHDXX010000130.1 GCA_023384025.1 Sphingomonadaceae bacterium | reverse complement strand
ATGAGTGATGGGGCAGCATACCGGCTGGAGGAGCACGAGGGCTCCGGGGCGAAGCTCGTCCTTTCGGGCTCGTACATGGTTTCCTCGATTGCGGCGGTGGCGGGCGACCTGCGCGCGCTCGACGGGCCGGTCGCGCAGATCGACCTGTCGGCGGTGGACGAGATCGACACCGTCGGCGCCTACATCATCTCCACCCTTGCCGCCGATCACGGTGCCGCCATCGAGGGGGGCAGCGAACGCGCGCTGCGGCTGATCGGCGCCCTGGAGAAGATCGGCCGGCCGGACGAAGTCGAGGAAGAAGAGCGCTCGCTGGTCGAGAATGCGCCGGCCAAGGTTGGTGAGACCGTCAGCGAAATCGGCACCGGGGTGCGCGGGGTGATCGGCTTCCTCGGCCAGATCGTGCTCGCGACCGGATCGCTGATCCGCCACCCCCGCCGGTTCCGCACCAAGGCGCTGGTGCGCCAGCTCGAGCTGGTCGGGGTCGACGCGCTGCCGATCATCGGGCTGATGAGCTTCCTGATCGGGATCGTGATCGCACAGCAGGGTGCAGTGCAGTTGCAGCAGTTCGGGGCCGAAGCGCTGACGGTCAACCTGGTCGGGCGGATTACCCTGCGCGAGCTGGGCGTGCTGATGACCGCGATCATGGTCGCGGGCCGCTCGGGCTCGGCCTTCGCCGCGCAGCTCGGCACCATGCGCCTGACCGAGGAAGTCGACGCGATGCGCACCATCGGCATCGCGCCGGTCGAAGCGCTGGTGATCCCGCGCATCCTCGCCTGCACCTTCATGATGATCCTGCTCGGTTTCTATGCCTCGGTGGTGGCGATTGTCGGCGGGGCGGTGGTCGGCGACCTGATGCTGGGAATCCCGTTCTGGACGTTCCTTGACCGGATCGGCGACGTCGTGCCGACGCATGACCTGTGGGTCGGGCTGATCAAGGCACCGGTGTTCGGCCTGATCGTGGCGCTGGCGGGGTGCTACCACGGGATGCAGGTCAAGGGGAACTCGGAGGAAGTCGGCCGCCGCACCACCATGGCGGTGGTGTCCGCGTTCTTCGCGGTGATAGTGCTCGACGCGTTCTTCGCGGTGTTCTTCACGGAGATCGGCTGGGGATGAGCGAGCACGGCCACCATCCGCGGCTTGACCGCCATGCCCGCTATCGCGGCGAATACCCGATCGTGGTCGAAGGGCTGGTCAACCGCTTCGGCGAGCACACCATCCATGAAGGGCTCGACCTCAAGGTGCGGCGGGGCGAGATCATCGGCGTGGTCGGCGGATCGGGCACCGGCAAGTCAGTGCTGATGCGCTCGATCATCGGGCTGCAGATCCCCGACGAAGGCCACATCGACGTATTCGGCCGCTCGATCACCGATGGCGAGCCCGACGAAGTGCTGGGCGTGCGCAACCGCTGGGGGGTGCTGTTCCAGGGCGGGGCGCTGTTCTCGACCCTGACCGTGGGCGAGAACGTGGAAGTGCCGCTCAAGCAGTTCTACCCCGAGATCGAGCCTGACCTGCTGAAGGAAATCGCCCGCTACAAGGTCATGCTCACCGGCCTGCCGGAAGATGCGATCGACAAGTATCCGTCGGAACTGTCGGGCGGCATGAAAAAGCGCGCCGGCCTCGCCCGTGCGCTGGCGATCGATCCGGAGCTGCTGTTCCTCGACGAACCAACTGCCGGGCTCGACCCGATTGGCGCTGCGGCGTTCGACCGGCTCACGCGCGAGCTGAAGGAAACGCTCGGCCTCACCGTGTTCCTCATCACCCACGATCTCGATACGCTCTACGAGATCTGCGACCGGGTGGCGGTGCTGGCGGACAGGAAGGTGATCGCGGTCGGCACGATCCCGGAACTGCTCAAGACCGACCATCCGTGGATCGACGAATACTTCAACGGCCCGCGCGGGCGCGCCGCCCAGGCAGCGCAGAACCGCGCCGGGGCGGCTGGCCCGGGGACGGGCAAAGCGTTGGACAAGCCAGCGCAAGGCGGGGCATAGGGGCAAGCTATGGAAACACGCGCGAACCATGTCTGGGTCGGCATCGTCACTCTGGCGCTGCTGGCCATGCTCGCTGCGGCGATCGTCTGGATCGCCCAGCTCGGGCGCGGCAGCACCAAGGAATACGACATCTTCTTCAAGCAGTCGGTCGAAGGGCTGGCGAACGGGTCGCAGGTGTCGTTCTCAGGCGTGCCCGTGGGGCAGGTGAAAAGCATCGAGATTTACCAGGAAGACCCAGAATTCGTATGGGTGCGGATCGAGGTGAAAGAAGAAGTGGATATCCTGGTCGGCACCACGGCCACGATCCAGGGTTCGTTCACCGGCGGGTCGACCATCCTGCTCGAAGGCGCACGCCACGGTCAGCCGCCGATCACTTGCGAAACCACTGCCTGCACCGAAGGGGTGCCGATCATCCCGCCCAAGTCCGGCGGGTTCAACGCCATTCTCGCCAGCGCACCTCTGCTCTTGGAGCGGCTTGCGACCCTGACCGAACGGATGACTGTGCTGTTGTCGGACGAGAACCAGCGAGAGCTGACCGGCATCCTGCGCAACACCAATCGCCTGACCAGCGAACTGGCCGATGCCAGCCCGCGCATGGAAGGCACGCTGGCCGAGCTGGAGACGACGCTGCGGGAAGCAGGCGAAGCGCTTGATGCGTTCGAGCAGGCGACCAAGTCGACCGACCAGCTGATCAACCAGGAAGGCGCTGCGCTGGCGAAGGAACTGCGCGCGACGCTGAATTCCGCCAACAAGGCGGCAGCGTCGCTCTCCGCCACGCTGGAAGATGCGCGCCCGGCCACGCGCCAGCTCGCGGAAACCACGCTGCCCGCCGCCGAAGCCACGCTGAAAGACCTGCAGGCGACCAGCAAGGCGCTGCGCGCAGTGACCGAGCGGCTCGAGAACGAAGGTGCGGGCAGCCTGATCGGCGGGCAGAAACTGCCGGAGTACAAACCATGATGCAGGCGGGAAAAGGATCACGGGCCATGCGGGGCTTCTTCAGGGTTGCGGGGGCGACTGGGTTGGCGCTGGCGCTGGCCGGATGCCTCAGCCTCGGCAGCGAACCGCCGGAGAGCCTGCTGACCTTGACCCCGGATGCAACCGCGCCCGGCGGTGCGGTGGTGCAGGGCGATGTCGCCAGCGCCATTGCCGTGCTGGAGCCGGGCGCGCCGCAGAGCATCAATGTCACCCGCGTGCCGGTGCAGGTGAACGATGCCGAGATCGCCTACCTGCAGGATGCGGTCTGGGTGGAAAAGCCCGCCCGGCTGTTCCAGCGGCTGCTGGCGGAAACCATTCGTGCCAAAAGCGGCCGGCTGGTGATCGATGCGGAAACCGCCTCGGTTGGCGCGGCAACACGGTTGCAGGGCTCGCTTGGCGCGTTCGGTTACGACGCGCGCACATCGTCCGTAGTGGTCCGCTATGATGCGGTCCGCACCGGTGCGGGCGACAGCGTCGAGACCCGCCGGTTCGAAGCCGTTGTGCCCGGAGTTCCGGCCGAGGCCGCTCCGGTCGGCCGGGCGCTCAACCAGGCAGCCAACCGGGTCGCAGGTGAAGTGGCAGCCTGGGTGGCGGGGGGTTAGCCCTTCATATCAGTCTGTTATCCGTTCGTGCTGAGCCTGTCGAAGCACTGCCCTGTTCTTTGGCGTTGGTGCATGGCCGCCTGAAAGAAGGACAGTCCTTCGACAGGCTCAGGACGAGCGGGGTCAGGCGGGCAAGCGGGCGAGCCGTGCGAAACCGGCAGCAGCCCTGAAATCGCTGCCTCGCCGGATGCGACGGGCTTCGGCCTGTTCGTCCACGCCCCACAGTTCGGCCTGCCACAGTTCTTCCAGGCTGGCCGCGCGCCACAGCCCGTCGACATCGGCGTCGGGCTCCAGAGCCGACAGGGCCACGCACAGCGAGGCGGCGAGCGCGGTCATGGTATTCACCCCTGCCAGCACGAACGGGTCGAGCGCCTCCAGCCGTTCGCGCAGGCGCGCCAGCGTGGTTTCCGGCTGGGCCCGGTGGAGCACGCCGCTGACCCGTTCCAGCCGCACGCCTTCGCGCGCCTCGAAGGCGGCAAGCAGCGGTTCCCATTCATCCTGCTGGCAGCGGTAGAGCGGTTCGTCCGGATCGGCGCGATAACACAGCGTGTCGGTTTCGGCGTAAGCAAGCAGGTCGCGGATCAGCGTGGCCCGGTCCGGCCCGGCGACGTCGATGGCGTAGTCCGCCATGTCGCGGAACCGGAACAGCGCCGGGTCGACCTCGTCGCCCTGGTCGCGCCATTCCTGCGCCATGGCTTCGGCCAGCGCCTGCGTCGGGACCACCTGGGCCGCACCTTGCGGGGTACGGATCGCCCTCCCGTCGAGCAGCACCCGCCAGCCGTGCTCCGCACTCTCGACCGTCACTTCACGCCAGAACCGCTTCATGCGTCGGGGCTCTTCCATTTCTTCGCCAGCAGGCGCGGGGCGATGAAGGTCTCGAAAAAGCCGAGCCCCATCAGCGCGAAGCCGACCGGCTGCGGCCAGTCGAGTGCGCCTTGCGTGACTGCAATCCCGGCAAGGATCATCGCCACGCCCACGGTGCGGACGAGCTGGATCACCAAGAAGCGCGCCTGTGCCGGATCATCGCTCATGCGAGGTAATCTCCCAGTTGGGCGGCAGTGGAGACGACCACTTCTGCGCCGGATTCGAGCAGTTCCTCTGGCGTGTGATAGCCCCAGTCGACGCCGATCGCGCGCACTCCGGCAGCGCGCGCCATGTCGATATCGTACACGGTATCGCCGATCATGACCGCGTGAGCCGCGCTCGCCCCGGCTTCGAACAGCGCGGCTTCGAGCATTGCGGGGTGCGGCTTGGAAGGGTGACGGTCGGCGGTCTGCAAGGTGACGAACCGGTCCAGGAGGCCGTGCCCGGTGAGGCAGGCGACAAGCCCGCGGTCGGACTTGCCGGTCGCAACCCCCAGCGCCCAGCCTTGCGCTGCGAGCCGGTCGACCAGTTCGGCGATCCCGTCGAACAGCGGCTCTTCCAGCGTGCCACTGGTGCGCGCGGTGCGGAAGGCTTCCTTGTACGCCTCGACCACCAGCCGCTGCTGCTCCTCGGCGGCCTCGGGTGCGAGATGGCGCACCGCCTGGGGCAGGCTCAGCCCGACGATCCGGCGGATCAGCGGGCGCGGCGGGCTGGCCAGCCCGGCGAAGGCGAACGCGCTTTCCATGGCCTCGCACACCGCCGCCTGCCCGTCGACGAGCGTGCCATCGCAGTCGAATACGGCCAGCTTGACGGTCACGGTGCCAGTGTCCGGACCAGCTGCGCAAGCGCGGGGGAGCCGGCCTGTTCCAGCCCCTCGGCAATGCGGGCGCGGTCTTCAGCCGACTTGTTCTGCGACAGCTTGAGCGTCGGGCGCCAGGCCTGGATTTCGAGTTCGAACCCGATGATCCCCGTCAGCAGCTTGCGCCACATGTCGGGCGGGGTTTCCTCGCCCGACCACTGTTCTCCGCCAAGGCGCGCCTCGTGCCGTTCGATCAGGGCATAGAGCAGGGCGTCGAGCCCGTCCTGGTCCATCCGCCGGACCCGGCCTTCCAGCTCCAGCGCGACGTAGTCCCAGGTCGGTACGGTGCCGCGTTCGGCATACCAGCGCGGGCTGACATAGCCGTCCGGCCCGTTGATCGTGACCAGCGCGGTCGCACCGTCGAGCCACTTGCTCATGGCGTTGCCCCGCGCGAGGTGGAACTGGACAGCGCCGTCGCCCGTCGAAAGCAGCGGGGTGTGGGCGACGCGCGGGCCGTCCGGGGTGGTCAGGAACACCATCCCGAAGCCGATTTCGTCGAGCAGGGTTTCCAGCAGTGCGCGGTCTTCGTGGCGGAACAGCGGGTTGGGATGCATCAGCGCCTGCCTTTGCCGGGACCTTTTGGAGTGCCCTTTGGCTTGGGCTTTGCGGTTGCGGCGCTGCGCCGCCCGCGCCGCTCGCCCTTCCGCGCCTTGCGGAATTGCTTGGCGTGGGCGCGCGCGGCCTGCTTCTTTTCCTCGCGCGACTTGGGCACTTCGACTTCGCGCAAGGGAGCCGCATCGCTCTGGCTCTCGCTGAAGCCAAGTTGTTCGAGGCTTGCGGCAAAATGCTCGGGCAGTTCTGCGGTGACATCGAGGATGCCGCCCCCCGGTTCGCCAATCACCAGCCGCCGCGCATGCAGGTGCATCTTGCGGCTGATGCTGCCGGTCAGGAATGCGTCCTGCCCGCCGTACTTGCCATCGCCGACAATCGGGTGGCCCATAGCGGCCAGGTGTACGCGCAGCTGGTGGGTGCGCCCGGTCAGCGGTTCGAGCTCGACCCAGGCGGCGCGGGTACCGGCCTTGTCGACCACGCGGTAACGGGTCTTGGCCGGCTGGCCGCCTTCGTGGTCGACATGCATCTTCTCGCCGCCGGTGCCCGGCTGCTTCGCGAGCGGGGCATCGATGGTGCCTTCGCGCACTTCGGGCACACCGACCACCAGCGCCCAGTAGACCTTTTTCGCGCTGCGCCCGGCGAACCGCTTGGAATAGGCCGCCGCGCTGCCCGGGGTGCGCGCGATCAGCAGCACGCCCGAGGTATCCTTGTCGAGCCGGTGGACGAGGCGCGGGCGCGGTGCATCGCCTTCGACGAAGGCATCGAGCAGCCCGTCGACGTGTCGGTGGGTGCCGCTGCCGCCCTGCGTGGCGAGGCCGGGCGGCTTGTTGAGCACGATCGCGCTCGGCGTTTCGCGCAGCACCATGGCGCGGGCCTGTTCGATGTCGGTTTCGCTCAGCGGACGGCGGGTGCGCACAGGGCGGTCAACCTGCTCGCCGCCCGGGGGCACGCGCAGCACTTGCCCGGCGACGAGCCGGTCCTCCGGCTTGACCCGCGCCCCGTCGACCCGGACCTGCCCGGTGCGCGCCCAGCGCGACACGGTGGCGAAGCCGACCTGCGGCAGGTGGCGCTTGAACCAGCGGTCGAGGCGGATGCCGTCATCATCGGGCGCGACAGTGAACTGGCGGACGGCCCGATCATCCTGGCCTTGTCGAAGCGTCATGCCGTCACCCGCATCGCGACCAGGCCGAGGTAAAGCGCGGCCAGCCCCGCCAACACCGAGATCAGCGCATAGGTGACTGCGGTGGCCGCCTGTCCGCGCTCGACCAGCAGCATCATCTCGAGGCTGAAGGCGGAAAATGTCGTGAACCCGCCGAGCAGGCCCACACCGAGCAGCAGGCGCCAGCTCTCGCCGCCCTGTCCGTGGCGCGCGAGCCAGCCGGCCAGCAGGCCCATCGCGAGGCTGCCGACCACGTTTACGGTGAGCGTCGCCCACGGAAACGCGGATACCGCCTGCGGGCCGAGCCAGTGGGTCAGGCCCCGTCCGGTCTGGTAGCGCAACACAGCGCCTGCCGCCCCGCCAAGGGCGACATTGAGTGTGGCGGCAAGCGGGGAAAGCGCGGTCATCGGCACGCCCTTAGCCATGTTGCGCTGCGCTGGAAAGCCGCGCAAAGACTTGCCAAGCGGAGCCATTTCGACTAGGCGCGCCCTCGTTCGAGCCGATCCGGCAAGGATTCGGCCCAATTTTCGTTGCTATTCCAAGGCGCACCCCCGCGCTCCTGCGGGCTCTGGGCCTTTGCTGTGAGGTGTTGGATTTTATGCAGATCATCGTTCGCGAAAACAATGTTGACCAGGCCCTGCGCGCGCTCAAGAAGAAGCTGCAGCGCGAGGGTGTGTATCGCGAAATGAAGCTGCGTCGCCACTTCGAAAAGCCGAGCGAGAAGCGCGCCCGTGAAAAGGCCGCTGCCGTGCGCCGCGCCCGCAAGATGGAGCGCAAGCGGATGGAACGCGACGGGGTCAAGTAACCCCGTTCAGGTGCCGAATTGGCGCTTGAACCCGTCACAGCGATAAGCCATCAGGGCGCGGAACAGTTTCCGCGCCCTTTTGCATGTCAGGATAAGCGCCCATGGCCGAAATTACCCGCGTCCCGCTCCAGCCCATCGCGAAGGGCTCGCTGACCAAGCTCTGGCTCGGGGTGGCGGCTGCCGTTGCGTTTGGCGCGGGCCTTGCCTGGGCGGCGGTCCCGGCGGGCGTTTCGGTTGAAACGGTGCAGGCCGGCAGCGGCGCCCACCCGGGCGAGAAGGACGTGCTGTTCGTCAAGTACACCGGCAAGCTGGCCGATGGCACGGTGTTCGACGAATGGTCGCCCCCGCCGATCCCGGTCGAAGGGTTCTTCCCCGAAGGCAGCCCGCTGTTCATGGGCAATGTCGTCCCCGGGTTCCGCGAAGGCGCGATGCAGATGCAGAAGGGCGGCAAGTACACGCTCGAAATCCCTGCGGCCAAGGCCTACGGCGATTCGCCGCCGCCGGGCTCCAGCGTCCCTCCGGGGGCCGACCTCACCTTCGAAGTCGAGCTGATCGAGTTCATGAGCGAGGAAGATTTCCAGCGCCGCCTGCAGGCCCTGCAACAGGTCATGCAGATGCAGCAGGAACGGCAAGGTGGCGCACCGGGCGGCCAGACCGGCGCTCCGGGTGCCGTGCCTGTGCCGGTGCCCCCGCAGCAGTAAGCCTGCGCGGCTCTGCTTGAAGCCTGCCGGTGGCGCTGCTAGCGCCGCACGGGTCCAATTTTGCACACAAGGAACACTGCCATGTCGGTGGACAAGGCTACCGTGGCGAAGATCGCTTCGCTCGCCCGCATCAGGATGACCGACGAGGAGCTGGAGCGCATGGCGCCCGAACTCAACGGCATTCTCGAATGGGTCGAGCAGCTGGGCGAAGTCGACACCAGCGGCGTGGAGCCGATGACCGCGGTCATCCCCAACACCCTGCGCCTGCGCGCTGACCTGGTCGATGCCGACCCGCTGACCGGCGGCGGCAAGCGCGATGCAGTGCTGGCCAATGCGCCCGCGGCCGAACACGGCTTTTGCGGCGTGCCCACGGTGATCGAAT
>JAHDXX010000129.1 GCA_023384025.1 Sphingomonadaceae bacterium | reverse complement strand
ACACGAACAGCGGCATCTTGTGCAGGGTCATGCCCGGCGCGCGCATGTTGAAGATGGTGGTGATGAAGTTGATCGCGCCCATGATCGACGCCGCACCGGCAAGGTGGAGCGAGAAGATCGCGAAGTCCGTCGCCGGGCCGACCGAACCGCTGGTCGAGAGCGGCGCATAGGCGGTCCAGCCGATCCCGGCACCGTTGCCTTCCGGCCCGCCTGGCACGAAAGTCGAGAACATCAGGCTGCAGAAGCCGGCCACGGTGAGCCAGAACGAGATGTTGTTCATGCGCGGGAACGCCATGTCCGGCGCGCCGATCATCAGCGGCACGAACCAGTTGCCGAACCCGCCGATCATTGCCGGCATGACCATGAAGAACACCATGATCAGGCCGTGCGCGGTGATAAACACGTTCCACAGGTGGGCATTCGCTTCGAAGCTGGCCTCACCACCCATGAAATCGACCCACCAGCCCAGCACCTGGATACCCGGTTCAGCCAGCTCGGCGCGCATCACGCCCGAGATACCGCCGCCGATGATCCCCGCGAAGATCGCGAAGATCAGATAGAGCGTGCCGATGTCCTTGTGGTTGGTGGACATGAACCAGCGCGCGAAGAAGCCGGGCTTGTGTTCGGCATCGTGATGCGCATGGTCATCAGTGTGGGCCTGGAAGGTGTCAGCGGTGGTTGCCATGATCATTCTCTATCAACCCTGGAATTATTCGGCCGCAGCCGGAGCGGCGGCAGCGGGCGCTTCCGTCGTCGTGGTGGTGGCAGCGGCAGGCGCTTCAGCAGCAGCCGGAGCTTCGGCGGCAGGCGCTTCTTCCTCACCGCCGAGCTTGCCGCCCTTCGACAGGACCCACTGCTCCCACTTCTCGCGCTCGACCGCTTCGATGGCGATCGGCATGTAGCCGTGCTTGACGCCGCACAGTTCCGAACACTGGCCGTAGTAGATACCCGGCTCGGTGATCGTCAGCTGCTTTTCGTTGAGGCGCCCGGGAACAGCATCGAGCTTGAACCACAGCGCAGGCACGGCCCACGAGTGGATAACGTCCGCCGCAGTGGTCTGGATACGGATCGGGGTGTTGATCGGCAGCACCACGCGGTTGTCGACTTCCAGCAGGGCCGGCAAACCGGCGGCCTTGGCGTCAGCTTCCGGCATCATGTTGGCGATGAATTCGGGGATCTGCTGGTCGGGGAACTCGTAACCCCAGTTCCACTGGTAACCCGTCACCTTGAGCGTCACCGCATCTTCCGGCGCCGGCGTGTACTGCTTGGAAATCAGCGAGATCGAGGGGATCGCAATCCCCACAAGGATCAGTACCGGCACCACGGTCCACACCACTTCGATCAGGGTGTTGTGCGTGGTCTTCGACGGAGTCGGGTTCGCGCCACGGCGATAGCGGACCATTACATAGAGCAGCAGGCCCAGCACGAACACGCTGATGATCGCCATGATCCAGACCAGGCCGACATGGAGACCGAACGCCTGCTGGCCGACTTCCGAGAACTGCGGCTGGAGATCGAAGGCGCCGTCAACCGGCTGCCCCTTGATCATGTCGGCCCCGAGCGGGGTATAGGTCGGCGCGGCTGCTGCAGCATCGGCTGCTGCCGGAACTGCTTCGGCAGCGGGCGCTGCCTCTGCCGCCGCATCCTGGGCTGACGCCATGCCGGGGACCAGCGCGAGCAGCGCCGCCGTCCAGACCGTTGCTTTCCTGCCGAAGGCCTCGCGGGGCCAGTTACCGAAATCCATCAATCCGACGCTTTCCGTTTTTGATACCCAGGCCGCCAGATGCAGCCGAACACACCCCTGTTAAGGGAGCGACACGGCGGGCCTATACGCGCGCTTGCCCAGTGCCTCAAGCGCTTCTAGGAGAAAAATCCGCAACATCGCTTGCTGCGCAGGCAAGCCACAGGGAAACCCCGGAAAAGCCATCAATGACCGACGACGACGTCCTGTCCGAATTCCGTAGCTGCGACGCCTTGCTGGAAGGGCATTTCAAGCTCTCCTCGGGCCGCCACAGCGCCTATTACCTGCAATGTGCACGGGGGTTGATGAATCCCGAACGCGCCGGTCGGCTGGCTCTGGCGCTGGCGCAACGCATCCCGCGCGAGATTCGCAGCGAGATCGACGTGGTCGTCTCCCCCGCGATGGGCGGCCTCATCATCGGGCACGAGATGGGCCGCGCGCTGGGCAAGGACGCGATCTTCCTCGAACGGCCAACCGGCACGTTCGAACTGCGTCGGGGATTCACCCTGGAATCCGGCACCAGGGCGCTCATGGTGGAAGACGTCGTCACCACAGGGCTCTCCAGCCGCGAAGCAATCGATGCCGTGACCCGTGAAGGCGGGACAGTGATTGCCGAAGTGGCCCTGGTCGATCGCTCCGCCGGCGAAGCGGACCTTGGCGTGCCGTTCTTCCCGCTCGTCCAGCTCAACTTCCCGACGTATGCCGACGGTGAAGTGCCCGATTCCCTCGCGGCGGTTCCGGTGACCAAGCCGGGGAGCCGGAAATAGATGCAGCGGCGGTTGCGCCTCGGCGTCAATATCGACCACGTCGCCACCATCCGCAACGCGCGCGGCGGCGATCATCCCGATCCGGTGCGCGCGGCGGAGATCGTTGCCCGCTGCGGCGGCGACGGGATTACCGCGCACCTGCGCGAGGACCGGCGCCATATCCGCGACGAGGATCTTGCCCGGATCCAGGCTGCGACTGACCTGCCGCTCAACCTCGAAATGGCCGCGACCGACGAGATGCTGGAAATCGCGCTCCGCCACCAGCCCCACGCTGCCTGCATCGTGCCGGAGAAGCGAGAGGAGCGGACCACCGAGGGCGGACTCGATGCGGCCGGGCAGCACAACCGGCTCGCCCCGATGGTCGCGCGCCTCAGCGAGGCAGGAATCAGGGTCAGCCTGTTCATCGAAGCGAACGAGCGCCAGCTCGACGCCGCGCTGCGCCTTGGCGCGCCGGTGGTCGAATTCCACACCGGCGAATATGCCCACGCCTGGCTCGACGGGGACCGCGAACGGGTTGCGAGTGAACTCAAGCGCATTACCGACATGTCGGCGCTGGCCGCCAAGAACGGGATCGAGCCCCATGCCGGGCACGGCCTGACCTACGAGAACGTCCAGCCGATCGCCGCCATCCCGCAACTCGCCGAACTCAACATCGGCCACTACCTGATCGGTGAAGCGATCTTCTGCGGTCTGGAACCGGCGGTGCTGCGGATGCGCGAACTGATGGATGAAGCGCGGTGAGTCTTTTGTTTGCGCCCCTCAAACGCCGGGCGCAGCGCATCCGCGCTGCTTGGCTTCGGCCTACCGGCCGGCGCGCGGTCGCGCGCTCGCACGCTACCGCGTGCTTATTTTTCGAAGGGGACTGCGATCGATCGCATACCCGCAGGCCCATCGGGCCAAGGCAAGGGCGACTGCCCGCCCGCAGGCGCCCCGAAGCGAAGCGAAGGGATCAGCGCCGAGTACGCGCGCCCGGATGGGCGTGCGGAATTACAATATGATCATCGGCCTCGGCTCTGACCTCACCAACATGGACCGGATCGCCAATTCGCTCGAGCGGTGGGGCGAGAAGTTCGAGGCACGCTGCTTTACCGATGTCGAACGGGCCAAGGCGGCGAAGCGGCCCTACACCCGCGTCGGGACTTTCGCCAAGCGCTGGGCCGCCAAGGAAGCCTACGCCAAGGCTGTCGGCACCGGGTTCAGCCGCGGGGTGTTCCACAAGGACATCGGCGTGGTCAACGCGCCGTCCGGCGCGCCGACCCTCGCGCTGACCAATGGTGCCGCCAAGCGCCTTGCGGAAATGACGCCGGAAGGCCATGAGGCCGTCATTCACCTGACCCTCACCGACGATCATCCATGGGCGCAGGCGTTTGTGATCATCGAGGCCCGCCCGCTGTGAGTATAACCGTGACTGACCCCACCCCCATCGCTACCGAACCGGACAAGGAAAAGGTCAACTGGCTGGCCGAGCTGCGCGGCCTTGCCGTGATGCTGCTGGCGGTGCTCGCCTTCCACAGCTTCATCGCCAAGCCGTTCTATATCCCCAGCACGTCGATGATGCCCAACCTGCTGGTTGGTGACCGGCTGGTGGTGAGCAAGTATCCCTATGGCTGGAACTGGTCGTCGGTCTCGTTCCACCTGCTGCCGCGCGGCGAGTGGCGGGTATGGGGCTCGACACCCGAGTATGGCGATATCGTGATCCCGGTGCACCCCCTGCGCGACGAGGACTACATCAAGCGTGTCGTCGCCTTGCCCGGCGATACCATCGCAGTGCGCGGCGGGCGGATCATCCTCAACGGTACCGCCGTGCCGCAGCAGGTCGAACCGGCCCTGCGCATGCCGGTGGCGGATGACCAGCACCTGTGCGGCATGCCTGCGCGACCCTGCCTCGCCGACTTCGAGATCTACCGTGCGCGAACCGAGGACGGCACGCCGGTCTACGAAATCCCGGTCGCCCGCGAGACCCTGCCCAATGGTGCGACCTATCTGGTGGTGAACGAGGATTACGACGGCGGGTTCGACAATTTCGAAGAGATCACCGTCCCCGCTGGCCATGTCTTCGTGATGGGCGACAACCGCGACCATTCGGCGGACAGCCGCGCCCCGGTCGATCCCTATGGCGGCGGCGGGCTTGGCGGGCCGGTGCCGCTGCAGAACATCGGCGGCCGGGCTGAGTTCATCACGTTCTCGCTTGATGGCACCACCGGCTGGAACCCCGTGACCTGGTTCACCTCGCTGCGCGGCGAACGGGCGTGGACGACGCTGCGCCCTGCCATTGCCGGCCAGCCGGAATAAGCGGCGATGGCGCGCAAATTCCTTTATCTGGTCGCTGCGATCATCGTGCTGGTGATTGCCGCCGGGTTCATCATGGCAATCTGGTGGAAGGACCTGACCCGCGCGGTGTTCGTGCCCGGTGAAGCGTTCGAGGTGCAGGCTCCGCTTGAAGCCAATGCCTATGACGATCCGGCGATGTGGCTTTCCCGCCCCGGCTTCGGCGTCAACGATCCCGCCCGCTGGCAACCGGCCTATGCGCGCGACGCGCTGTCGCTTCCGACACCCGCCGATGGCCCGGTGCCGGAGTTCGCGGTGTTCTTCGTCCACCCGACCAGCTACCTCGACCGGTCAAGCTGGAACGCTGCCCTCGACGACGCGGAATCGCAACGGATCGCGAAGATCTATGTTCGCGGCATGGCCAGCCCGTTCAACAAGGCAAGCGAGATCTGGGCCCCGAAGTACCGGCAGGCGACTTTTGGTGCATTCCTGACCGATGCGCTGGATAGCCAGAAGGCCATCGATGCTGCCTACGACGACGTGCGCCAGGCGTTCCGGTTCTTCGTCTCGAGCGTCGACAAGGATACCCCGATCGTCCTCGCCGGGCACAGCCAGGGATCGCTGCACCTGCTGCGGCTGCTGCGCGAGGAAGTCGCGGCCAGCGAGATCGCCCCGCGGGTCGCTGCGGTCTACGCCGTGGGCTGGCCGATTTCGGTGCCGCATGACCTGCCCGCACTGGGCTTTCCGGCCTGCGCCGCTGCCAATCAGTCCGCCTGCGTAATGAGCTGGTCGAGCTATGCCGAACCAGCCGATCCGTCAGACGTGCTGGAAAGCTATGCAGCCTCGGTCGGCTTCGACGGGGAAAAGCGCGGCACCAGCCCGATCCTGTGCACCAACCCGCTGACCGGTGCTGTCGGGGGCGGTGCTGCTGAGGCAGAGCGCAACCTCGGCACGCTGGTGCCGGAGAAGGAGTTCGTGACCGGAACGCTGACCCGGGGCGCGGTTCCGGCACGGTGCGACGATCGCGGCCTTCTGCTGATCGGTGATCCCCCGGACATGGGCGACGCGGTGCTGCCGGGGAACAACTACCACGTTTACGACATCCCGCTGTTCTGGGCCAATCTGCAGGCCGACGTGGTGGCCCGGGTCGAGGCATGGACCAGAACGCAAAAGTAACCGACCGGGCGCCGGAATTCCGCGCCGCATTGCCCGGCGGCGGGGTGCTGCTCGGGCTCGATCTCGGCACCCAGACGATTGGCACCGCCCTGTGCGACGCCGGATGGCGCTTTGCCAGCGCGGGCAAGACCCTGCCGCGCGGCAAGTTCGGGCGCGACCGGGATGTGCTCGCATCCCTCGTCGCTGAACGCGGTGTCACGGGGATTGTCATCGGCCTGCCGCTCAACATGGACGGGAGCGAGGGGCCGCGCGCCCAGGCCAGCCGGGCCTATGCCCGCAACCTCCATGCAGCCCTCGGCCTGCCGGTGCTGCTGTGGGACGAACGCTGGTCAACCACGTCGGCCGAGCGGGCAATGATCGACCAGGACATGAGCCGCGCGCGCCGGGCGGAGAAGATCGACAGTCACGCCGCTGCGGTCATCCTGCAGGCCGCGATCGACGCGCTCGCCGGGGCAGCTTTCTAGGCCAGCTCCCTGCGGCGCTGGCTGGCGAGCCCTGCCACCATCAGTGACCCGCTCAATTCAGCCTCGCGCCATACTGAGTCAGCCTCTGCCAGCCGCTTTGCTTGCTCGGCCCGCGCCTCGAAAGCGGCCATGCGCAGGCTCTCGCTCGGGTGCGAGGACCCTATATGCCGCGCAAGATCGTCCGCCTCCCCGCTGCCCAGCGCGACCGCCAGCCGCAGGAACGCTTCGGTCGAATTGGGGCTGAGCACCCGCGCGACCGTGTCGGTGGCGGGATCGAAGGCATACTGGTCGAACCATCCTTGCGCAGGATTGGTGGCCATCACATTGAGCGAAACCGACAGCCGCTCCGGCGGCCATTGCGCGTGAACGTCACGATGCGCGCGATAATGCAGGATGGTGCCCGGGGTCAGCGTACGGCGACCGGTAAAGCGCAGCCCCGCCCGCTCGCCGGGCAGGCCGGTGACCGCCTCGTAGTCGTATTCCCAGTAATCGCTCTCGTACCCGGGCCCGTGATAGCCGAGAGTGAGGAAATCGAAATTGTGGTCATGCGCCAGGCCATAGGCAAAGGTTCCAGCACCGCTTGCCCGGTAGACCGGGTCGCTCTTCGCCGGCCAGATATTGGCGCGCAGGAAATAGCCCGGACGGAAACCCGACAACATCATCGACTGCGGCGAATAGGCGCTGTCGACCATCGGAGAAGGTCCCTCCCCCACCAGCTCTGCCACCAGCATGTCGCCGAGAAAATCGCGGTTGTTGCCCAGCCGACGGAGCCAGCGGGCCGCTTCGTGCAAGGTCCCGTCATCACGCGGGTCGAAGCCGGTTGCGTCAAGCCCGGCGATGCATTCTTCGAGCGAGCAGCTCTGCTCGTCGGCCATCTCGATCAGGCGGGGCATTGTTCGGCTCCGTGCAGCTGGGTCAGCTGGGGATAGGTCTCGATCAGCTGCGCCCGCAGCGCCGCTGCCGCGCTTGCAAGCGGATCACCGGGGGAGCGGGCGATGTCGCACAACAGGGCAAACCCCGTGGCCGAATCAAGGCCAAGCGCCTGCCGCACCGCTTCCCAGCGCACATGGGCCGGGCCGGCGCGAGCGGCACCAACAATGGCTGGCAGGGTATCGCGGCGCCCCATGCTGCCTAGCAGCGCGAGCGCCAGTTCGCGGCGGCTGTCGCGCCGGTCCGCCGCCGATTCGTGGACCTGCGCGCCGTCATCCAGCCGGTATTCCCGGACCGGCAGCGGATCGACGAGGTCGCGTTGCAGCCGCATGATCACAAGCGGGGCCGAAACTTCGGTCACGATCTTGGCCTCGCGGGCGTTGTCGAAGGCGGCGTTCCAGCCAGTGTCGATGGCCACTTTCTGGTCGGTAATCACCACGCCGCCGGGGCGGGTCGACACGATCCCGACAGTTGTGGCCCGCGCCATGCCACCGAGACACACTTCGTGCCGCGCGCCTGACGTGAAGCACACCGTCTCCGGCCTGCCCTCAACCTGGAGGCGGTAGACCAGCAGCGTTATGGCTGCCCGTTCCACCCGGACCAGTTCCATCACCACCAGATTTCCGCCGA
Organism: Sphingomonadaceae bacterium; assembly: GCA_023384025.1. GTDB lineage: Bacteria > Pseudomonadota > Alphaproteobacteria > Sphingomonadales > Sphingomonadaceae > 34-65-8. The sequence goes on along the minus strand of JAHDXX010000129.1, from coordinate 919 downwards.
TCTGGTGCCGGAAAGGGATCAGCCCGAACGGGTGCACGGCAAGAGTTTCACCAAGAGTGCCGACCAGAGGTTCGATCAGACCGCGCGCCGTTTCCCGGCAAGTTGCCGAGGCGGCCAGCAGCGGCAGTGTGTCCAGCGCGGCGCCCTTGCCATAGTCCGCCAACTGGTCGAGCCAGCGTGCGACATCCGCGCGCGCCTGCCAGTCCCGCCGCGCCTCGTCGAGCGCAAGGCTGGCCTCGTGCTGCGGAGCGGCATCGCTCCGCAGCACTTCGAGGGCCGGGTGAACTTTCACCGCTTGCCCGCCTCAGCCCAGATTGGACGGGGGCAGGATGTCGTAGAACCAGACCATCAGGATGATGATCCGGTCATCGAAATAGGCTCCTGCATTCGAAATGCTGCCGAACAGGCCGGTGGCCGCGTCGAGGCCGGGCAGGCTGGCAATGTCGATAGTGGGCAGTTCCATGATCGTACTCCTGTCTGATCACGCGGCCCGGGCAACAAGCGATTGAGCCGCAACACAAACTGACCCGTCCTGCCATCGTCCTTAAATGAAGTTGTTGTCATCCCCGGTCAGGGCGGACAAACGGGCCCGATGAGCTCCGAACCCGCCCGCTTCGACCCTGCGGTGGCCGCCCGATTCGTGTTCTCGCGCGCGCATCCCGGCTGGCTTGGCCTGCAGTACACCGCCCACGGCGACGACTGGGTCGAGCTGACGCTGCCCTGGCGGGAGGATCTGGTCGGCGAAACCGGTAGTGGAGTGCTGGCCTCCGGCCCGATCATCAGCCTGATGGACATGGCCTGCGGGATGGCGATCTGGACCACCACAGGCGAATTCCGCGCTGCCGCCACACTCGACCTCAGGGTCGACTACATGCGCCCGGCGCGCGAGGGCGCGGCGGAGCACGGCAGGGCAGAATGC
>JAHDXX010000128.1 GCA_023384025.1 Sphingomonadaceae bacterium | reverse complement strand
CGAGGCAGACCGGTTTTCAAACACGCCCTGACGCCGGGAGGTTGCAAGTTTTCACTTGCAAATCTGCAACACCGGCGTTGTAATCTTGCAACGATGGCGGACACCCTCAGTTCAAACCGGCAAACCAGTCCGCGATTGTGGCGCCGGATCATGGTTACACTGCGGCGGGCAAATTTCTTTGCCTGGCTTGAGGGGCTAGCCGCCCTGACATTCCTCATCATGGTCGCCGTGACCTATTTCGCGTTTGCCAGCGCACCGGCTGACGGGCGGTTGCTGCCATCGGTGCAGGTCGCATCACTGCTGATCGGCACCATGGTGCCGGCCCTGACCCTCGTTGTGTTGTTCGGTCGCCGCATGGCGATCCGCCGCGCCGCCGGCAGCACGGCACGGATGCACGTGCGGCTGGTTTTCTTTTTCTCGCTGGTTGCGGCGGTCCCCACCTTGCTCGTGTCGGCCTTTGCTGCGGTGCTGTTCCAGTCCGGGGTCGATTTCTGGTTCTCCGACGAGTCGCGTGGCCTGATGCGCAATGCCAATGAACTGGCGCGTGAATACTACGAGCAGAACCAACTCGAGGTGGCGGAAGAAACCACCACGATGGCCAGCGACATGCGTTTCTATTTCACGAACACGCGCTCGGTTTCGTTCAACGACCCGGAGTTCGTCGACTTTGTCAGCCTGCAGATGCAGGGTCGCGAAATCAACGAGACCGCCATCCTGCAGGCGATCGAGGACGGCTCGTTGCGCACCGTGGCGACGTATAACCTGACGCAAGGGAGCGAGCCGGGCACGTTTGGAACGAAGGTCGTGAGCCGATTGCGCGATGGCGAGCCGGTAATCGTCCAGGCCACCGAGGCCAAGCTGGAAGCGATAACCCCGATAGATCTCGCGAACGGGGTATTTCTCTACAACGCACGCAATTCCGAAGCCACTTCGTTCAATTCGTGGGAACGCGCCCAGACGATCGCCGAGAACTACGACACCCTGACCCGGCGAGCGCGGGCGCTCCAGCTGCGTTTCAACCTGGCGCTGTTCTTTGCTTCGATCGGTCTTGTGGGCATGGCCGTCTGGTTCGCGCTGCGCTTCGCTGACCGGCAGGTCGAGCCATTGACCGATCTGGTTGCGGCAGCAGGCGAGGTGGGGGCTGGCAATTTCGCGATGCGGGTCGAAGGCAGGACCGGCGCAGACGAGATCGGTCTGCTCAACCGGGCATTCAACCGCATGACTGCCCAGATCGAACGCCAGACCGACGCGCTGGTCGGCGCGAACCGCCAGCTCGATGATCGGCGTGCGTTCATGGAGACCGTGCTCGAATCGGTCTCTGCCGGGGTGGTGTCGATCGATCGCGCGGGCGAGATCCAGCTGATGAACGGACCGGCCCAGCGACTGTTGCAAGGAGAGGCCGTTCCCGATGCAAGCGCCCGGTCCTTGGCACAGATGGCGCCGACCATTTCCGCCATGGTAGAGTCCGGTGTCGAAAGCGGGATCGTCAGCCACAGCCGCGGGGCCGACCTCCTGACACTTGCTGTCAAGCTGACTGCCACGGGCAACGGGCACGTTATCACCTTCGAGGACATTACCCGCCAGTTGCTCGACCAGCGGCAAGCCGCATGGTCCGACGTGGCCCGGCGGATCGCGCACGAAATCAAGAACCCGCTGACCCCGATCCAGCTGGCCACCGAGCGGCTCATGCGGCGCTACCGTAAACAGATCGAATCCGATGTCGAACTGTTTGACGAGTTGACCAGTACGATCGTTCGCCAGGTCGGTGCCCTGCGCAAGATGGTCGACGAATTCTCATCGTTCGCGCGGCTGCCGAAGCCGGTGTTCCGCAGCGAGGACGTGCTGGATCTCGTGCGGCAGGCGATTTTCCTGCAGGAAGTGGCGCACCAGCAGGTCAATTTCGCCATCCAAGGGGACGAGGGCAGGGCGGAGCACATCCTGTGTGATCGCCACCAGATCGGCCAGGCCCTTACCAATGTGCTCAAGAACGCGGTAGAGGCCGTCGAAGCCCGAGCGCGCGATGCCGAACCCGATTTCCGTGGCAAGGTTCAGGTCACGGTCGACGCCAGCGCAGATGGCTTTTCCGTCACGGTCGATGACAACGGCGTGGGCCTTCCGAACGACAGCGACCGGATAGTCGAGCCCTATGTCACCACACGCGAGAAGGGCACCGGCCTCGGTCTCGCGATCGTGAACAAGATTGTCGAGGAACACGGGGGCGAGATGAATTTCGCCACCAGCGAACTTGGCGGTGCGCGCGTGACCATGCGGTTCGCGCGTGATCCCGCCGGCCGGCGGCAGGCCGCCGAATGAGAAATCCTGAGGAGTATTCCTGATGGCTCTGGAAGTCCTAATCGTCGATGACGAGCGTGACATCCGCGAACTGGTGTCCGGCGTGTTGAGCGACGAAGGCTATATCTGCCGCACCGCTGGTGACAGCGCCGCGGCGCTGGCGGCGGTCGACGAGCGTCGCCCCAGCCTGGTGCTGCTCGACGTGTGGCTCCATGGCAGCCCGATGGACGGGCTCGAAGTGCTCGACCAGATCAAGAAGCGGGAACCGGAACTGCCGGTGATCATCTTCTCGGGCCATGGCAATATCGACACCGCCGTTTCCGCAGTCAGCCGCGGGGCGATGGACTTCATCGAGAAGCCGTTCGAGGCCAGTAAACTGCTCCACCTTGTCGAGCGGGCAACGGAAACCGAACGGCTGCGGCGCGAGAACATCCGCCTGCGCCAAGGCTTTTCACGCGGGGAGGAGTTCACTGGCAACTCCTCCGCCATCAATCAGGTGCGCGCGACGCTCAAGCGGGTTGCCAGCACCGGCAGCCGGGTTCTGATCAGCGGCCCGGCAGGAGCGGGCAAGGAAGTCGCCGCAAGGCTGCTCCATTCGTGGAGCCAGCGGTCGGATTACGCTTTCGTCATCGTCAATTCTGCCCGGATCACACCGGAGCGGTTCGAGCAGGAACTGTTCGGCGAAGAATCGGACGGCAAGCTGGTCCGCCCGGGTCTGCTCGAAATGGCTGACGGTGGTACGCTCTACCTGGATGAAATCGCCGACATGCCGCTCTCCACGCAGGCCCGGATCCTTCGGGTCCTGACCGACCAGAGTTTTGTGCGGGTCGGCGGCAATCGCCAGATCGGGGTCGATGTCAGGGTCGTTTCGTCCACCTCACGCGATCTGCAGCGGGAAATGGAGGAAAGGCGCTTTCGCGAGGACCTGTTCTACCGGCTAAATGTCGTGCCGGTTTCCGTCCCTTCGCTGGCAGAACGCAGGGACGACATCGCCTCGCTCGCGGAGCATTTCTTTACGCGGTACTCTGCCGAGCAAGGGATCGCCGCACCGACCATCACCGCCGACGCCATGGCCGCCCTGCAGGCCTACGACTGGCCGGGCAATGTCAGGCAATTGCGCAACGTGGTCGAGCGAACCATCATCCTCACCCCACGCGAGCGGCTGGCCGCGATTGAGCCGGACATGCTCCCCAGCGAAGTCACCGGCGGCCGGTTAGGGGGATCGAGCGGTATTGCCGCCCTGATGGGGGCGCCACTCCGCGAAGCCCGCGAGAACTTCGAGCGCGAGTACCTCGCCGTTCAGATCCGGCGCTTCTCCGGCAACATCTCGAAAACCGCGAGTTTTATCGGGATGGAACGGTCCGCCCTGCACCGGAAGCTCAAGATCCTGGGCATGAACGAGCGCAGTGAAGGCGAGGGGGAAGAATAGGACCCGGGTTACATCGGACCTTCCCAGCAGTCATTGCCCTTGTCACCTTGAATGCCTATAATGCGAACAACTTACCGGTGCCCGCAACGACGGGTGCCAGACTGCCCTGCGACCAACAGGGCCAAGAAAACGAAAGGATGACCACGCCATGTCCACCGGCCGTACGCTTTCTGCCCGCACACCACCGCCTTCGCCGCCACCGCCGGCGGGCAAGCAGCAGAACCTGCAGGACGCCTTTCTCAATCTGTTGCGGAAGGAAAAGACCCCGGTCACCATGTTCCTGGTCAAGGGCGTGAAGCTGCAAGGTATTGTCACCTGGTTTGACAACTTCTCGATCCTGCTGCGGCGCGATGGCCAGTCGCAGCTGGTCTACAAGCACGCGGTCTCGACAATCATGCCCGGGCAGCCGGTCGATGTGCGCCAGTTCTCCAGTCAGGACAGCAACCGCAAGCAGCGCCTGCTGCAGGACGTGTTCCTGAGCCGGGTCCGCGATGCGCAGGCACAGGTCACCATGTTCCTGGTCAACGGCGTCATGCTCCAGGGCCGGATTGCGGCCTATGACCTCTTCTGCACGCTGTTGGAGCGCGACGGGTACGTCCAGCTTGCCTACAAGCACGCAGTCTCCACCATCCAGCCAGCCACGCACGTGGACCTGTCGGACGACTGGGAAGGCGACGAAGACTGAGTTTCGACGACAACCTGCTGGGCGAGGTGTCGCGCGGTGCGCGGGCCCTCGTCGTTTGCCCCGATGTTCGGGGCATGCACCACGATCTCGAGCCCGAGGCGCGGCTGGAGGAAGCGTGCGGCCTCGCGCTGGCGATCGGCATCGAAGTGGTCGACGCGCTGGTGCTGCCGGTGCGGCAGATGCGCCCGAACACCTTGTTCGGTTCCGGTCAGGTCGAAAATATCGAGACGCGCTGCACCCAGAACGAAGCCGAACTTGTCGTCGTCGATGGCGCGCTCACACCGATCCAGCAGCGCAATCTCGAAGAAAAGCTGAAGCGCAAGGTGATCGACCGGACCGGCCTGATCCTCGAAATCTTCGGCGAACGGGCGGCCACGGCGGAAGGGCGACTGCAAGTCGAGCTGGCCCATCTTGACTACCAGCAGAGCCGGCTCGTCCGCAGCTGGACCCACCTCGAGCGCCAGCGCGGCGGCTTCGGCTTCCTTGGCGGCCCGGGCGAGACCCAGATCGAGGCGGACCGCCGGATGATCCGCCAGCGCATGGGCCGGCTGCGCAAGGAGCTGGAACAGGTCCGCAAGACCCGCGGCTTGCACCGCGAGCGACGGGGCCGGGCACCCTGGCCGGTGATTGCCCTGGTGGGCTATACCAACGCGGGCAAATCGACCCTGTTCAACCGCCTGACCGGGGCAGGGGTCATGGCGGAAGACCTGCTGTTTGCCACCCTCGACCCGACCATGCGTGCGATCCGCCTGCCCGGGGTAGAGAAGGCCATCCTTTCCGACACAGTCGGTTTCATCTCGGACCTGCCCACGCAACTGGTCGCGGCTTTTCGCGCCACGCTGGAGGAAGTGACTGCCGCAGACGTGATCGTCCATGTGCGCGACATGGCGAACGAAGCCGCCGCGGCGCAGAAGTCGCAGGTCCTCGACGTTCTCGCCGGGCTCGGCATTGTCACCAGCGACGACGGGGAAACCTCCATTCCGATGATCGAGGCATGGAACAAGAGCGACCTGCTGGGCGATGATCGACTCGACGAACTGCGCTCTATTGCCGGGGCCGACAGCGATACCGTGCTGGTCTCCGCCCTGGACGGTACCGGCGTGGACGCCCTGCTTGAACGGATCGGGCAGATCCTGACCACGGGCTCGCGGACTTACCATTTCGTGCTGTCAGCCAGCGAAGGAAGGAAGCTCGCCTGGCTGCACCAGCACGGCGACGTCATTTCCGAAAGCGAGACGGGCGGCGGCGACCAGCCCGGCATCGACGTCACCGTGCGCCTGACACCAAAGGAGCACGGCCGGTTTCTCGCGCTATAGCCGCCGCTGGATCAGAGGGGTTCCTATCCGGCTTATCCGGATAGCACAGGTTCGTTGCTCGCGGCGGCACCGGCTTCATCCATCGGGAACGGCACAATGGCCCTGATCCGTCTGGTGTCCGCCGTGGTGCCGCCGCCCGTCGCCGAAAGCCTCAGAACTTGTAGCCGAGCTCCACCCCGACCAGGCGCCGCGCGCCCGGGGAGATGAACGACCCGCCGAACTCGATCGCCGGAATGGCTTCCGCGATATACTTCTGGTTGAGCGCATTCTCGGCAAAGACATAGGCACTGAGGTTGTCGGTCTCGATCCCGAAGCGGGCGTTGAGCACGCCAAATGCGTCACGCCGTGCCACGTCGTACCGCGCCGTCCCGAACGAGGCGGGCAGGAAGTTGACTGCGGAAATCGGGATAAGCCCGCTGAAGATTGTCGGACGTTCCTGATCCTGCACCGAATGGAACCAGGTCGGCCCGGTGATGCGGTAATCGAGCCGGAACAGCAGATCCATGCTGTCGGTCAGCGGTGCATCGATCTCGCTGCCGAGGTTGATAGTCCAGTCAGCGGTGTAGGGCGACTTGTTGCCTACGGTGTAAGGCCGCGAGCTGTTCGCCTTGATCTCGCTGTCGGTGACATTGAAGGCGCCGAACAGCTTCCAGCCATCGGTCACTTCTCCGGTCAGGTTCAGCTCTGCCCCTTTGACCTCGACCTTGTCGATGTTCGAGACCACGCGCAGCAGGCCGAAGCTGCCGACGAAGAACTCGAAGAACTGCATGTCGTCGATCTCGGTGTAGTAACCGGCGAGGTCGAATGTGACCACACCGTCGAGCAGCTTGCCCTTGATCCCGGCTTCGAACGCGGAGCTCTTCTCCTTGCGATAACGATCGGTGATGCTCACGTCGGCGTCGATGGTGCCCGGGGTAATGCCATCGTTGAACGAGCTGTCGATGATCGCTTTCGAACCCTGGTTGTTGAACCCGCCCGATTTGAAGCCGATCCCCCAGTTGGCATAGACGTTCACGTCGTCGCTGGGTTTCCAGCTGAGGCTGAGCTTGGGCTGCAACTGCTTGAACGTCTCTGCCTGCGGCGACAGCGCGCCAAACGCCTGGCCCGGGTTGATCGGGCCGCCCGTGAACGGGTCGTTGGCGGTCGGTACCAGCGACCTGCTTGACCGGTCCTCGATATCGTAGCGCAGCGCCAGGCCGGCGGTGAATTGCGGGCTCACTTCGTACTCGGCCGAGGCGAACGCCGCATAGACATCGGTCTTGAACGCGTCAGCCAGCAACAGCGAGGTGGGGTTGGTGGTGTTGGGGGCGTTGTAGAGGTTGGGGATCACACCGTTACCGGTGTCTGCCCCGATGCTGACGCCGGTTTCCCGGTCGATGTGGAGGTAGTAGGCGCCCAGCTGCCAGTTAAGCGGACCGTCCCCGTTCGAGGCAAGCCTCACTTCGCCGCTGAAGTCCTTCTGGTTGCGGGTCTGGTACTGGGTTCCGTCGCAGGTGGTCGGGCTGTAGGGCCCGAAGGTCGAGCCGGTGGCCGGTGCAAACAGGAACGGCACCGGGATCTGTCCGATAAATCCGGGCTGGTTGACCGGGAACCCGGTCAGCGCCGCAGTCGATGCGAAACAGCTGTTCACCGCAGCATTACCGGCCGGGTTGGCTGCCCCGATGAAGCGGGCGAAGTCGGCCGAGGTGCCGTCGGCGATGAGCGACTGCTTGACGTCGGAATAGAGCGCCCATGCGGTCAGGGTCATCCCGCTGCCGAACTCGTGCTCGATCTTGGCCGAGATATCGAAGCTGTCCTGCGCATTCTCGGGGCGGATGTTGTTGTAGAAGTTGAACGGGTGCTTGTTCACGTCCTCGTAGAACGCGGGGTTGAATGCAGCGAATTGGGGCAGGTGGAACGCGGCATTGAACGCAATCGACGCCCCGCGCAGCTCGGAATAGCGTGCCTTGACGTCGAGCTCGGTCGCTTCGCCGAGGTTGGCAACCACCCGGCCATCGACTGCCCAGACCTCCTGATTGTCAACCGACTTGGTGTCGGCAAGGAAGCTGTTGCGGTAGAACCCGTCGGTCTTGCGGTAATAGCCCGACAGGACGAAGCCGAGCCCGCCCCCGATCGGACCAGCAATATGGCCGGTCGTCTGCCAGGTGTTTTCCTCGGCATAGGACGCCTTGATCGCACCTTCGAACACGTCACCCGGTTTCAGCGTCTGCAGGACAATCGCGCCCGCTGCGGCGTTGCGTCCGTAAAGCGCGCCTTGCGGACCTTTGAGGATTTCCACCTGGCGCAAGGTGCCCTGCGACTGGTTGAGCTGGGCAGTGTTGGTCTTCAGGATACCATCGACCACTAGCGCGACCGAACTTTCGGCGTCGCGCGCGCCGTTGATGCCGCGAATGTTGACCTGGGTGTCACCCGCTTCCGCGGTCCCGGTCACGATCGTCACGCCCGGGGTAAGCTGGGCGAAATCGTCGGCGCTGGTCGCCCCGGTACGCTCGATCGCAGTCGCGGTGAGCACCGATACCGAGGCAGGTACATCCTGCAGGGACTCGCTCTGGCGGCGGGCCGTCACCACGATTTCATCGGCTTCCGCAGCACCGGCCTGGTCCTGGGCGAGGGCGGGCGCAGCCATGAAGGGCGCGCAAATGGTGGTGGCAAGCAGGACAGTCTTGAACGGACGCATAACCTGAAACTCCCCGAGCTGCCCGAACGCCGGGCACTTGTATCTTGCGACCGCGTGGTTCTATTGTATACAAAAGGCACAGGTCAAGATGACACGGAGAATTAATGTCACGCGCCTCTGACAGGGCTTACGAACGCATTCGCGAGATGATCATCTCGGGCGAACTTGCCCCGGGTGATGCTCTGGGCGAAGAGGCGCTGGCGGAGGCGTGCGGCGTGTCGCGCACACCGGTGCGCGATGCCTTGCGCCGGCTCGAGGCCGACATGCTGGTCCGGCGCAGCGAATCGCAGCGCAGCTTCGTGGCCGACTGGTCGCTGGACGACATCGAGGACGTGTTCGACCTTCGGGCCATGCTGGAGGCCCGCGCGGCTCGCCGGGCAGCCGCTCGCATGACTGACGCGGCACTGGCCAGGCTGCGGGACACGAACGCTGCCTTGGGAAGATCAATCCAGCAGTCGCCGCCCGATATTGACGGGTTTCTCGAACGAAACCGTGATTTT
>JAHDXX010000127.1:2460-8944 GCA_023384025.1 Sphingomonadaceae bacterium | reverse complement strand
CGTGGCTGCGCCGATGGCCTTTGCGGCGCCGGCTCCGGCAGCGGCGCCCGCTCCGGTCGCGGCAGCAGCGCCTGCCCCTGCCCCCGCAGCGGCCCCGGCGGCGGATCACGCCAATGCGGTCAAGTCGCCGATGGTCGGGACGGTCTATCTCGCAGCAGAACCGGGTGCGGCAAACTTCGTCAGCGTCGGCCAGGCCGTGAAGGCTGGCGACACGCTGGTGATCGTCGAAGCGATGAAGGTAATGAACCCGATTGTCGCAGACCGTGCGGGCACCGTGCAGGCGGTGCTGGTCGAGAATGCCCAGCCGGTCGAATATGACCAGCCGCTGGTCGTGATCGCGTAAATCATGGGCATTTCGCGCATCCTGATCGCCAACCGTGGCGAGATCGCGCTGCGCATCCACCGCGCGGCCCACGAAATGGGGATCGAGACGGTGGCGGTGCACTCCACCGCCGATGCCGATGCCATGCACGTGCGGCTGGCTGACCACGCGGTGTGCATCGGCCCGCCGCCGGCGACGGACAGCTATCTCAACGTCGCCGCGATCATCTCGGCGGCCGAGATCGCCCATGCCGACGCGATCCACCCCGGCTATGGCTTCCTCAGCGAGAACGCCAAGTTCGCCGAGATTGTCGAAGCGCATAATCTCAAGTGGATCGGCCCCAAGCCCGAGCACATCGTGACCATGGGCGACAAGGTCATGGCCAAGAAGACGGCCGGCGCTCTTGGCCTGCCGCTGGTCCCCGGCTCCGATGGTGCGGTGTCCGATCCCGAAGAAGGCAAGCGGATCGCCGCCGAGATCGGCTCCCCGGTAATCATCAAGGCTGCCAGCGGTGGCGGCGGGCGCGGCATGAAGGTGTGCGAGAGCGAGGACAAGCTCGAGACGCTGATGCAGCAGGCCGGGAGCGAGGCCAAGGCCGCGTTCGGCGATGCCACGGTCTACATCGAGAAATACCTCGGCAACCCGCGCCACATCGAATTCCAGGTGTTCGGTGACGGCAACGGCAATGCGATCCATCTGGGCGAGCGCGATTGCTCGCTCCAGCGCCGCCACCAGAAGGTGCTGGAAGAAGCGCCCTCCCCCGTCCTGACGCCCGAAGAGCGCGACCGGATGGGCGAAGTCTGCGCCGATGCCATGCGCAAGATGGGCTATCGCGGCGCGGGCACGATCGAATTCCTGTGGGAAAACGGCGAGTTCTACTTCATCGAGATGAACACCCGCCTGCAGGTGGAGCATCCGGTCACCGAGGCGATCACCGGCGTTGACCTGGTGCGCGAGCAGATCCGCGTGGCTGACGGCAAGCCGCTTTCGGTCAGCCAGGAAGACATCCGCTTCACCGGCCACGCGATCGAGTGCCGGATCAACGCGGAAGACCCGTGGACCTTCGCCCCCAGCCCGGGCAAAGTGACCGCCTACCACGCCGCAGGTGGCATGCACGTGCGGGTCGATTCCGGGCTCTATGCCGGTTATTCGATCCCGCCTTACTACGACAGCATGATCGCCAAGCTGATCGTCTATGGCCGCAGCCGCGAAGGGTGCATCATGCGCCTGCGCCGCGCACTGGAGGAAATGGTGGTCGAAGGGGTCAAGACCTCGATCCCGCTCCACCAGGAACTGCTGCGCCAGCCCGACGTGCTGAGCGGCGACTACAGCATCAAGTGGCTGGAGGAATGGCTCAAGTCACGAAAAATTTAGGATCGCATAACTATTCGACAGCTTGGCACAGCTAATGGTGGTCAACATGCTTCAAGTCGGCATTTGAAAAATGAACATTCGCACAATCGCGATGTATTCCGTGCTATGCTTTCTTTTATCCAGTAGCCTTATTACGACAAACATTGGTTTTGCGAGGCAAAATACTTCATCCGATGCCAACTTAGGTTCTGTTCGTGATGTTTTATCGATCAAAGAGGTGAAATGGTTAGAGGATAATCAGGATTATGCCCAAACAGTGAGTTTTCGGGGTGGCGCGGTCTACTTTTCAGGTTTTTTTCGTGAAGATGAACTTTCTCCCAACATATTATCTTCACTGAGTAAACAATCTATTTTTCCGAGAATTCTCCACGTAGAGCAAGGAACGGAAAAGTTCGAACCTATTAAGATCGTATGGCACGAAGTTCCAGGCCAACCCGGACTTAGATGTGCATCGCTGGTACAAATCGTCCACGGCAGGAATGCGGCACAGGGACGCGGCAGTGCTGAGCAGGAAATACTGAATTGGATCGCCTATTTGCCCCCCAAACCGCTAAACGCGAATTGTGATATTGGTGACACACCGCCTGTACCAGAAGGTTATCTTGAACGGCTGGAAATTGAGGGCACATACCCTGTATTGCGAGAAGAGCAGCGTTCTTGCGCCGACTTCCCGAGCCTAGAGAACGCGCCGATCAGTTTGGTTCAAGGCATGCGTATCGATTTTCGTGCTATTATTCCAAGTACAGCAATGCCGCGCTCCCGGTACGACCGGCCCCATTTGCATTTCGAGTTTTTCATGAGAGGTTTTCAGAGCGCGCTCTATCGCAGCGGATTCGAAGGCACTCAAATCCTCCCCTATGGAAATTATTCCCCGCGCGAGACGGATCTGAGGATAGAGCTGCGCGCGATTGAGGACTCTGGTGAAGATGTTTTTTGCTACGTCGCCGACATAACGCAGGGACAATCGAGGCAACGCTTCTTGCTCCGCGAACCTCGCAACGGAAAATCGTTCTCCTGGACTCCGGACAGAGCACAAGAGTTTCATCCTGGTAGCCTTCTGATCGATTTTGGACGGCGCGTCGCAAGCAGTCTCGGCGCCACGTCTTAGCTTACCCCAGCGGCACGCCTGGCTCGTGCTTGCTGGTGCGGATGGTCAGGCTGGTTTTCACACTGGCCACGTTGGGTGCGGGTGTCAGTTTGCTGGTGAGAAATTCCTGGAAGCTCTGCAGATCGCGGCTGACGATTTTCAGGATGAAGTCGATCTCACCGTTCAGCATGTGCACTTCACGCACTTCCGGCAGCGCTTTCATCGCCGCTTCAAACTCGCGAAGCGAATCTTCCGCCTGGCTTTTCAGGCTGACCATGGCGAACACTGTAATCGCAAAGCCCAGCTTGTTTGCATCCAGCTCGGCGTGGTAACCCCGGATAACGCCCTCTTCCTCCAGCGCGCGCACCCGGCGCAGGCAAGGCGGCGCGGTCAGCCCGACGCGCTGAGCCAGCTCGACATTGGTGATGCGGCCTTCGTCTTGCAGCTCTGACAAGAGCTTGCGGTCGATCGAATCAAGGCTGCCCATGGTTTGCCCCCTAACACTCCGGTCGCCCGGCCAAGCTTTCGCGAGAGTGCCATTTTCGCACCCCGGCTTGAAACGAATATCGCCTCTCTATCCGCTTAGCGATAATATTGTTGTTTCTGCCAGCAATTGTCCCGCTTTGCAACGCCTCGATGCTGTGCATAGGCGAGGGCTCCGATCTTGCTAGAACCGGCGCAGGCAGGCACCCGCCTTGGCCATACGCTGTGCCCTGCCGACCGGAGAACCGATGCGTTTCGATGACCGCCTTGCCACCGTGCTGCGCCACCGCGCCGCCGGCGCGCGCGCGGCGCGAACGCAGTTCCGCCAGTTGCTCGACCTGCTCGATGCCCCGCGCGAATCGCGCGACAGCAGCCTTCTCGCGGCCGGATGGTTGCGGCTCGGTGCGCTGGGCGAGGCGATTCCGGCAGCCGAGCGCGCCGCGATCCTGCGCGACCCCTCGGTCCGCATCCGCAGCCCGGAACTGGCGATCCATCTGGCAGAAGACGAACCCGAAGTCTCAGCCGCAGCCCTGTCCCGCGCCAGCCTGTCGCCCGATGACTGGGACGCGCTGATCCCGCGCCTGCCCATCCGGGCGCGCGGCTTCCTGCGGCTGCGGCGCGACTTGCCCGAAGGCACGGTCACCCTGCTCGAACGCCTTGGCATCCACGACCGCGGATTGCCGCAGCCCGAAGCCGTCGAAGCGGCGGTTCCCGACCAGGCCCCGCTTGCACCGGAACCCGTCGAACCATCACCGGAAGGCGCACAAGAGGAACCGGAAGACAGCGAGATCGGCGCGCTGGTCAAGCGGATCGAGGCTTTCCGGGTCGCGCGCCATGCCAACACGCCGGACCACGGCGATGCCCCGCGCCTGCCGCTGGGCGACCGCGCTCCGGCCACCGAACGCAAGGCTGCAACCGGTTTCGGCTTCACCGCCGACACCGAAGGCCGAATCGACTGGGCCGATCCACAGGTTGCGCCCTCTGTCGTGGGCATGCGGCTGGCTGACTGTTTCTCCGCCGATGCACCGGCATTGCCCTTGCGCCTGCCGCTGCAAGGCCAGCTGGCCGAGGTTACCGGAGCGCCCGGGGTAGCCGGGGCCTGGCTGGTCGATGCCGCGCCGCGCTTCTCCGACGCCACCGGCGCCTTCACCGGCTATGCCGGCCGCTTCCGCCGCCCGGTGGAAGCCGCGGCGAACGACAGCACGGGTGGTGACAGCGAAGGCGACCGGATGCGCCAGCTGCTCCACGAGCTCAGGACTCCGGTCAACGCGATCCAGGGCTATGCCGAAGTGATCCAGCAGCAGCTGTTCGGGCAAGTCCCGCATGAATATCGCGCCATTGCCGCAACCGTGGCCGGAGATGCCGCGCGGATCATGGCCGGATTTGACGAGATGGACCGGCTTGCCCGGCTCGAGACAGGCGCGTTCGAGATCGACCCGGGGGCGTGCGACCTGTGCGCGGTCGTCACCCGCCAGCTCGCCATGCTCGGCCCGGTGATCGAGCCGCGCATGGCTGCAATCGAGGCCCGGATTGCGCCGCCCCCGTGCCCGGTGGCGCTGTCACAGCAAGCCGCCGAAGCGCTGGTGTGGCGGATGCTGGCGACGCTGGCCGGGGCCGCAGGGGCGGGCGAGCGCATGCAGCTGACCCTTGACCGCACCTCGCGCGAGGTTCTGCTGGGGTGCGAGATACCGGCTGGCCTTGCCGGCGAACACGACATTTTCTCCGCCACTGCCCGCGCCAGCAGCGGAGCGCTGTCGGCAGGCGCGTTCGGTGCCGGCTTCGCGCTGCGTCTGGTGAGAGCCGAAGCGAGGGCCATCGGCGGATCGCTTGCCCGTGTGGACGATGTGCTGCTGCTGGTGCTGCCACTCTTGACCGGCATCGAAGCGGTACCTAGCCCTGCTAACGGGGCTGGCGGGAACGCCGGACAGGTTTAGGGGCGCTGCAGCCCGGTCGCAGCGGCGGCAGGAAACGGGGATCAAGTCACGGTGCCAGAGACATCGCTGCGACAGCCGCCCCGGCAGGCACAGCGGGTCCGCTTTTCCCCCGGGTTCGGCCAACGTGTCCTGCTGACCGTCGATACCGAGGAGGAATTCGACTGGCGGGGCGAGTTTTCCAAGACCGGTTACGGCCTCGACCATGTCACCCGGCTGGCGAATTTCCAGGAGTTCTGCGAAAATCTGGGCGTCGTGCCGGTCTATCTGGTCGACTGGCCGATCGCGACGTCGCGCGAAGCGATCGAGATTCTTCGCCCGGCGGCGGCAGCCGGCAAGGCTGAAATCGGGGTCCAGCTGCACCCCTGGGTCAATCCTCCCCACGAAGAGGAAGTGAACGCGCGCAACTCCTTTGCCGGGAACCTGCCCTACGATCTGGAACGGGCCAAGCTGCTGCGCCTGCGCGACGAGATCGAACGCGCCTTTTCCATCAACCCGCTGATCTACCGCGCCGGCCGCTACGGCACGGGCCCGCGAACCGGCGATATCCTGCGCGAAGCAGGCATCGCCATCGACACCTCGGTCCGCAGCAATTTCGATTACAGCGAGCAGGACGGCCCCGATTATAGCGCGCATCCGCTGGAACCATACTGGGCCGGCAGCGACCATGCGCTGATTGAGCTACCGGTGACGACTGTGTTCTGGGGCCCGCTGCGCCGCCAGGGCCCTGCGATCCACCGCCTGCTGCGCCGGCAACCGAAGATCAGCGGACTGCTCAGTCGCCTGTCCCTGCTGGAGAAAATTCCCCTCACGCCGGAAGGCGTGACACTCGAAGAGGCCTTGCGCGGAATCGACATTGCCATCGATGACAACCTGCCTGTGATCGTGCTGTCGTTTCACAGTCCCTCGCTGGTGCCGGGGCACACGCCTTACGTGCGCAGCGAGGACGCGCTTGACCGGCTCTATGACTGGCTGCGCGGGGTCTATGCCTACTTTTCCGAGCGCGGCGTGGCCCCGACCACGGTTTCGGAAATCATGAACTCGGTTGAGCGCTAGGCCGCTTGCTCTCTGTGCGCGCTCGGGCTAGGGCGCGCACGCCTCTCGGCATCGGGAGGGCCTGTAGCTCAGTAGGTTAGAGCTGGCCGCTCATAACGGCTAGGTCGCGGGTTCGAGTCCTGCCGGGCCCACCGGATGCACAAGGCAAGTTGGTTGGCCTTAAGAGCCGCAAGGCGGTAGGTCAGAAGATGGGGCCTCAAGTAGCCGCAAGGCGGTAGGCCAGAATGTCGG
>JAHDXX010000127.1:0-2450 GCA_023384025.1 Sphingomonadaceae bacterium | reverse complement strand
AGTCCGGTAGCGCGCCTGCTTTGGGAGCAGGATGTCGCAGGTTCGAATCCTGTCTCCCCGACCATTCTCTCCGCAAGGAGAGGATGGGAAGAGAGGAGCAGGTTCGGCGCAGCCAATCCTGTCTCCCCGACCATTCTTTCCCCTGGAGGGGTGCCTCAACCCTTCCCGCCGGGATCGGCGAAGTGGCGCGGCAGGTGGGCGTTGACCACGCCCCCGTCCACGGTCAGCGTTTCACCAACCACATAGTCGCCCGCTCGGCTGCACAAATAGATTGCCGCCGCAGCCATGTCTTCCGCAGTCCCGATCCGCTTGGCCGGAATGCCGGATGCGCTGGCGTCGGGCGCATCCTTGGCGGCGCGGTTCATTTCGCTCGGGAAAGCGCCGGGCGCGATGGAGGAGACGACAATATTGTCCTCGATCAGCCGCGCAGCCATGCGCCGGGTCAGCTGGATCAGCCCTGCCTTGCTCGCCTGATAGGCATAGGTTTCCCACGGATTGATCCGCTGGCCGTCGATCGACGAGACATGGATCACCTTGGCTGGACGCTCGGGCGAGGCGGCCGCGGTGAGCAGGCCGTGGAGCTTCTGGGTGAGGAAGAACGGGGTCTTGACGTTGAGGTCCATCGTCCGGTGCCAGCCAGCCTCGCTGAACTCGAGATAGGGCTGGCCCCACGCCGCTCCGGCGTTGTTGATCAGGATGTCGAGCTTGCTTTCGCGCTTCGCGATTTCATCGGCGAGGTGCTGCATCCCGTCCATCTGGCTGAGGTCGGCCGGAATGCCGATCACCTTGTCAGCGCCCAGCGCGGCGATGGTGTCTTCCATCTGCTCGACCTTGCGGGCCGAGATGTAGACCCGCGCGCACCCGGCGGCGAGCAGGCCTTCGACAAACATGCGGCCGATCCCGCGGCTGCCCCCGGTGACAAGCGCAACGCGCCCTTCGAGGCTGAAAAGTGAAGTGAGGTCCATACGTGCTCCTTTAGTTCGTCACTGCGAGCGGAGCGAAGCAATCCAGAGCGGTTCTTGCAACGCCCTGGGATGCCGCCTTGCTTGCGGCCCCTCGCAATGGCGAGGAGCAAAGGTTCATCAATACCCGCTCAGTTGGGCCACGCGGTCAGCGTGGTAATAGAGGTCGCCGAGGAATTCCTGCAGCGCACGGTCACGCTTCATGAAGAGGCCTATATCATACTCGTCGGTCATGCCGATGCCGCCGTGCATCTGCACCCCTTCCTTGACCGCAAGACCCGCCGCCTTGGCAACCTTGGCCTTGGCGACCGAAGCCATCAGGTCGGCCCGCTCGCTGCCGCCGTCGAGCAACTGGGCCGCCTTGATCGTCACCGCACGTGCAATCTCGACTTCGCTGTAGAGGTGCGAAGCGCGGTGCTGGAGCGCCTGGAACTCGCCGATCAGCTGGCCGAACTGCTTGCGCTGCTTGAGGTAGTCGATGGTCATGCCCATCGCCCCGCGTGCCACGCCAACGCCTTCGGCCGCCGCACCGATGCGGCCCGCCATGAGCACCGCGTTGAGCACTTCGCGCCCGCCGTCGACTTCACCGATCACGGCATCGCCATCGAGCTCGACCCCGTCGAACTTCGTGTGCGTCGCCATCGAGCTGTCAACCAGCCGGACCGCGTCATGGCTCATGCCCGCAGCATCCTTCGGCACCGCGAACAGGGTGATGCCGTCGGCATCCTCGTCGCTTCCCGAGGTGCGCGCGGCAACCACCAGCATGTCGGCGCTGGAGCCGTGGATGACGAAGTCCTTCTGGCCCGACAGGCGGAACCCGTTGCCGGACTTTTCCGCGCGGGTGCGGATGCGCTCGGGCCGGTGCTTGGCCCCTTCGTCGATCGCGACCGCAAACACGCTGTCGCCCGAGACGAGCCCGGGAAGGTAGCGGCCCTTGAGATCGGCCGAGCCATGCTTGAGCGCGGTTGCGGCGAGCACCGCGCTGGTCAGGAACGGCGAGGGGGTGAGGTTGCGGCCGATTTCCTCGAGCACGATCCCGGCTTCGACATGGCCCAAGCCCATGCCACCATCCTCTTCGCCCACGAGGATGCCGGTCATGCCCATTTCCGCCATCTGCTTCCACAGCGCGTGGCCGAAACCGTCCTTGCACTCGCGATCACGCCAGTGGCGCAGCTGCTTCGCGATTGCGCCTTCTTCCGCCATGAACTGGCTGACGGTTTCGGCGAGCATCGCCTGATCTTCAGTGTGGTAAAGTGCCATGTGTATCTCCTGAGCCCCTCCCCTTCAGGGGAGGGGTTGGGGTGGGGGCTGTGCGGCTATCGACTGCCCCCCCCCCGGCCCCTCCCCTGAAGGGGAGGGGTGATTGAATTACGCGCCCGGCAGGTCGAGGATGCGCTTGGCGATCACATTGAGCATCACCTCGCTGGTGCCGCCTTCGATCGAGTTGGCCTTGGTCCGCAGCCAGTCGCGCGCCGGCGTGCCGCCGCG
>JAHDXX010000126.1 GCA_023384025.1 Sphingomonadaceae bacterium | reverse complement strand
TACTGCGTGCTGATCTTCGCCTACATGGTGCCGGCGTTCTTCATCAGCTTTATGGTGACAGGCAACCCGATCCCGCAGCTGGGGCTGGGTACCACGGTGAACGACGGGTCAGGCTTGTACGTGCTGCAGAAGCTTGACCTGGTGCTGACCGATCTCGGGTTTACCGAATACACCTCGGGCAGCAAGTCGATGATCGACGTGTTCTGCATCACCATGGCGCTGATGGTCGGCACTGCGGGTCTGCCGCACGTGATCGTCCGCTTCTTCACCGTGCCCAAGGCGTCGGACGCCCGCAAGTCGGCCGGCTGGGCGCTGATCTTCATCGCCCTGCTTTACACCACGGCTCCGGCTGTGGCGGCATTCTCGCGCCTCAACCTCATCGATACGATGAACGAGACGAGCTATGCTGAAGCGCCGGGCTGGTTCAAGAAGTGGGAAGCGAACGACCTGATCGTATGGCGCGACAAGAACGCCGACGGCAAGGTGCAGATCGCCAAGGGTGACGCGTTCAAGGGCAAGCCCGAGTTCACCGACGGGGCAGGCCCCTCCGGCGAGCGCGTGGTCAGCAACGAAGCAGTCGCGGACAACGCCAACGAGCTCTACGTCGACAACGACATCATGGTGCTCGCTAATCCGGAAATCGCCAACCTGCCAGGCTGGGTGATTGCCCTGGTGGCGGCAGGTGGTCTTGCGGCGGCATTGTCTACTGCGGCGGGGCTGCTGCTGGTGATCTCCAGCTCGGTCAGCCACGACCTGCTCAAGAGCACGTTCCGGCCCGATATCTCGGAAAAGGGCGAGCTTCTGGCGGCGCGTATCGCGGCAACAGCAGCCATCGTGGTCGCGGGCTACCTCGGCATCTATCCGCCAGGATGGGTGGCGCAGGTGGTGGCGTTCGCCTTCGGTCTTGCCGCTGCCTCGCTCTTCCCGGCCATCTTCATGGGGATCTTCTCCAAGTCGATGAACAAGGAAGGCGCGATCGCCGGGATGGTCTCGGGTCTGGTGTTCACCTTCGGCTACATCTTCTACTTCAAGCTGATCGTGGACCCGGCAATGAACGTGGCGGACAACTGGTTCCTGGGCATTTCGCCCGAAGGGATCGGGGTGGTCGGCATGGTCATCAACTTCGCGGTCGCCATCGCAGTCTCGAAGATGACCAAGAGCCCGCCGGTGGAAATCCGCAAACTGGTCGACTCGATCCGCGTGCCGCGCGGGGCGGGTGAGGCCCACGTGCACTGAGCATAGCCCGCAAGGGTCGCACATGAAGGGGGCGGCGCAGCGATGCGTCGCCCTCTTTCGCTTGAAACAAGGGCGCATTCGGCTAGCCTGACGGGCAAAGGGGAGGACTGGCGAGGATGCTGTTCGGGGCGGCGGTTGTCGCATCGGCGATCTATCTCGGGCTGCTGTTCTGGCTGGCAGCCTGGCGTGACCGCACGCGGCGCGCGAGCTGGCTGACCACAGCGCGGGCAAACGACTGGGTCTACGGGCTGTCGCTGGCGGTCTATTGCACCAGCTGGACCTTCTTCGGAGGCGTGGGCACGGCCGCCACCGCGGGGCTGGAATACCTGCCGATCTATCTCGGCCCCATCCTCGTGTTCACACTCGGCTTCGGGCTGGTGCGCCGGATCCTGGCCCAGTCGCAGGCGCAGCACTCGACCTCGATCGCGGACTTCCTCTCTGCTCGCTACGGCAAGAGCGCATGGGTTGCGGCGCTGGTCACGATCATCGCGACCGTTGGCTCGCTGCCTTACATGGCATTGCAGCTGCAATCCGTCGGGACCGCTCTGGTCATGGTGGGTGGCGAACGGACCGGGACGCTGGCCCGTGACGAGCTGGTCGCGGCTGTGGCGGTGCTCATGGCGCTGTTCGCTGTTCTGTTCGGTTCGCGCCGGGCGGACCGGGCGGGCGACAATGCGGGGCTGGTGCTGACCATCGCGGTCGAGGCAGTGGTCAAGCTGGTGGCGCTGTTTGCAGTTGCCGGATTGGCGCTTGTGTTGTTGCTGGGCGAGGGAGCGGCGCCGCAAGGGCCGGTGTTCGAAGCGACTCAGATCGACGCCCGCTTTGCGGTGCTGACCTTGCTGGCGGGATGCGCGGCCCTGTGCCTGCCGCGACAGTTCCACATGACCTTTGTCGAAGCGACAACATCGCGCGCGTCACCGGCGATGCAGTGGGTGTTTCCCGGCTATCTCCTGCTGACCTCGCTGGTCATCGTGCCGATCGTGCTGGGCGGGCTGGCGAGCCTGCCGCAAGGCACCGAGCCGGACACGATCGTGCTCGCCCTGCCGCTGGCTTCGGGCAATGGTCTGCTCGCATTGCTGGTCTTCATTGGCGGCTTTTCGGCCGCAGCGGGGATGATCGTTGTCGCCAGCGTGGCGCTGTCGACCATGATTACCAACGACCTGATTGCGCCGCTGGTCTTCCGTCAGGCCCTGATCGGCGAAGCAGACCGGACCGGCATGGCAGACCGGCTGCTGATGATCCGGCGGATGGTGGTCTGTGTCCTGCTCGGCGCGGCCTACCTGTTCTATCGCGGGTTTGGCACGGTGACCAATCTTGCCGGCCTGGGCACGCTGGCCTTTGCTGCCGCTGCCCAGTTTGCTCCCGGGTTGGTGCTCGGGATCATCAGTCGCTCGGGTAACCGCGGCGGGATGATTGCCGGCCTTCTGGCCGGGTTCGGCTGCTGGCTTGCCTTGCTGATCGCCCCCGCCGCGACCGGCCAGCCACCGGTTGTCGCGATCCACCCGGATACGCTGGTTTCCGGTGTGTTGCTCAGTCTCGGCGCAAATCTCGCGGCTTACTGGCTGGGTTCGACCCTGTTCCGGCCGCGATTGCGCGACGCGGTGCAGGCGGCCGCTTTTGTCGGCGCCAGCGTACCGGGCGCGGGGCAAGGCTATGTCACGTCGAAGCGGATCGCCGACGTGCGCCTGCTGCTCGCCCAATTCGTTGGCCAGCGCCGCGCCGATGCGGCACTCGCTGCCATGCCCGCGCCCTATCGTGAAACGGACATGGCAGACGAGCCGGTCATGGCAATGGCCGAACGGATGATCTCCGGTGTGATCGGCAGTTCGTCTGCCCGGATGCTGGTGTCGAGCTGGGCTCAGGGTGCGCCAGTGCCGCTTGCCGAAGTGGTTGCCATGTTCGACGAGACCGGCCGCCGCCTGACCTTCAGCGGCGACCTGCTGCAGATCGCGATCGAGAATATCGACCAGGGCGTGGCGCTGGTCGATGCCGACATGAACCTGGTCGCGTGGAATCGCCGCTACCAGCAGATGTTCGAGCTTCCCGACGAGCTGGTCAATGTCGGCACCCCGATTGCCGACCTGATCCGCTACAACATGCGCAAGGGGCAGTTCGATGAAGCCGACATCGAGGATCAGGTTGCCCGCCGACTTGATCACATGCGCGCCGGGCGCGAGCACCGGATGGAGCGGGAACAGCACGACGGGCGGATCATGCGGATCGTCGGCAATCCCGCACCCGGTGGCGGCTACGTTACCTCCTATACCGATATTACCGCCGACCGCCGGGCGGAGCAGGCGCTGGAGGACAAGGTCGCAGAGCGGACCGCGCAGCTCAGCGAAGCCAATGCCGCACTGGAAAAGGCAACCCGGTCAAAGACCCGCTTCCTCGCTGCGGCCAGCCACGACCTGATCCAGCCGCTCAACGCCGCACGTTTGTTTGCATCGGCGCTGGGCGAAGAAGTGTACAACGTGCCGCAGCTTGCGCGGCTGGTACGCGATCTCGACGGCTCGATTGCTTCGGCCGACCGCCTGATCCGCACCTTGCTTGACATTTCCAAGCTCGACGGGGGCGGGATCACACCGAAGAACGAGCCGTTGGCAGTGGGCGAACTGCTGGACGACATCGCCCGCGAATTCGCGGTCCAGGCGCGGGCGAAGGGGATTGATCTGCGCCATGTCGCAACCAGCGTGTGGGTCACGAGCGATCGGGGCTTGCTCTCGTCCGTGCTGCGCAATCTGGTCAGCAACGCGGTGCGCTATACCGACAAGGGCAAAGTGCTGATCGGGGTCCGCCGTGCGGGCCCCGAGATCGAGTTGTGCGTGCATGATACCGGCCCCGGCATCGCTGCCGGGGATCAGGAACGAATCTTCGACGAATTCCAGCGCGCTTCGGGCGACCGCGAGGGGCTGGGGCTGGGGCTGGCGATTGTCCGGCGCACTTCGCGCCTGCTCGGGACCCCGGTCCGCCTGCGTTCGGAGCCGGGGAAGGGAAGCCTGTTCGCGGTGCGCCTGCCTGTTCTGGAACGGGCGGGAAGGGCGGCGCCCGCGCGGCGGTCTGCCCCGGCGTCAGCGCTGGGCCATGCCCGCGTGCTGGTGGTCGACAACGATCCCTCCGCGCTTTCCGCAATGCTGGCACTGCTCAAGCGATGGGGCCTTGCTGCGATTGGAGCGAGCAGTCTGGCGCAGGCGCGCGACCGGTGTCCTGATGCACCGGACGCGACCATCATGGACTATCGTCTCGATGGGGACGAGCGGGGGGACGCGACCTATCTGGCGCTGTGTGATGCATGGGGTTGCCACCCGCCGACGATCCTCCTGACCGCGGAAGCGGGCGAGGAAACCGAGCAGGCAGCGCGGCACATGCAAGCCAATCGCTTGCTCAAGCCGCCTGCTCCGGCAGCTCTGCGCGCGCTGGTGGCCGATGCCATCGGCAAGGCACGTCGCGCTAGCGAGGACAATCAGGCCGGATCAGCAGCGGGCTGATCGACGTCGAGCTTGGTCGCCAGCAACACGGCCTGTGTCCGGCTGACCACGCCCAGCTTGCGAAAAATGGCCGTGATGTGCGCCTTCACCGTCGCCTCACTGATGTCGAGTTCGTAAGCGATCTGCTTGTTGAGCAAGCCTGCGCGCATCTGGCCGAGAATGCGCCGCTGCGCCGGGGTGAGGCTGGCCATTCTCGCAAGGTCATCGTCCGTTCCGGCATCGGATTCTGGGAACCAGTTGTCGCCTTCGCGCACCGCCGCCAGGGCCTCGCGCATTTCATCAAGGCTGGCCGACTTGGGGATGAACGCCGCAGCGCCAAGCTGGCTGGCGGCGGCATAGACCCGCGGTTCCTCACTGGCCGAGACGATCACGATGGGCAGGGCAGGGAAGTCCTGCCGAAGATCCATCAGCACGGTGAGGCCGTGCGAATCCTCCATGTGGAGATCCAGCAGCAATGCGTCTGTACTCTCCGCCAGTGCCTGCCGTGCTGCGCCAGCCGATCCCGCCTCGATCACCACCGCATCGGGCCAGACCTTGCCGACCGCATGGCTGAGCGCCGTGCGGAACAGCGGATGGTCGTCAGCGATGATGATCCGGGCGGGCATGGGTTCAGCGGTTCTGCCGTCCGTCGATCAGGCGTTCAACCAGCGACGGGTCGGCAAGGGTCGAGGTGTCCCCAAGCGCGCCGAAGTCGTTCTCGGCGATCTTGCGCAGGATGCGGCGCATGATCTTGCCGGAGCGGGTCTTGGGCAAGCCATCGGTGAACTGGATGTGATCGGGCGTGGCAATCGGGCCGATTTCCTTGCGGACGTGATGCTTGAGCTCTGCCAGCAGCGGGTCCGATCCGTCCTCGCCCGCGTTGAGCGTGACGTAGCAGTAGATGCCCTGGCCCTTGATGTCGTGCGGGTACCCGACCACCGCTGCCTCTGCGACGAGCGGGTGCGACACGAGCGCGCTTTCCACTTCGGCGGTGCCCATGCGGTGGCCCGAGACATTGATCACGTCGTCGACGCGGCCGGTAATCCAGTAGTATCCGTCAGCATCGCGGCGGCAGCCGTCGCCGGTGAAGTACTTGCCCTTGTAGGTGCTGAAATAGGTCTGGGCGAAACGTTCGTGGTCGCCATAGACCGTGCGCGCCTGCCCGGGCCAGCTGTGCGTGATGCACAGGTTGCCGTCCGTCGCGCCCTCCAGCACGCCGCCTTCGCCGTCGACCAGCTGCGGGCGGATGCCAAAGAACGGCAGCCCGGCACTGCCCGGCTTCATGTCGTGCGCGCCGGGCAGGGTGGTGATCATGGTTCCGCCGGTTTCGGTCTGCCACCATGTGTCGATGATCGGGCAGCGCTGCTCGCCGACGACGTCGAAATACCATTTCCACGCTTCGGGATTGATCGGTTCGCCGACCGTCCCGAGCAGACGGATCGACTTGCGGCTGCGGCTGGTCACGAAATGGTCGCCTTCGCGCATCAGGGCGCGGATCGCGGTTGGCGCAGTGTAGAGGATATTGACCTTGTGCTTGTCGACCACGTCCCAGAAGCGGCCGTGGTCGGGGTAATTCGGCACCCCTTCGAACACCACAGCGGTCGCCCCGTTCATCAGCGGGCCGTAGACGATGTAGCTGTGCCCGGTGACCCAGCCGATGTCGGCGGTGCACCAGAACACTTCGCCCGGCTGGTAATCGAAGATGTAGGCGAAGGTGGTCGCGGTCCATACGCCGTAACCGCCGGTGGTGTGGAGCACGCCCTTGGGCTTTCCGGTCGAGCCGCTGGTGTAGAGGATGAACAGCGGGTCTTCAGCACCCATCGGTTCGCACGGGCATTCGGCATCGCTGGCGAGATCATGGAACCAGTGGTCGCGCCCGGCTTGCATCGCGATGTCCGCGCCGGTGTGGCGAACGACCAGCACGCCATCGATCGGCGTCTCGTGATCGGGTTCGGCCAGAGCCGCGTCAACATTGGCTTTCAACGGCACGCGCTTGCCGCCACGCAGCCCCTCGTCGGCGGTGACGACAAAGCGGCTCCCGCAATCCTCGATCCGGCCCGCCAGTGCTTCGGGCGAGAACCCGCCGAACACGACCGAGTGGATTGCGCCGAGGCGGGCACAGGCCAGCATGGCAGTGACGCCTTCGATCACCATCGGCATGTATATGGTGACGCGGTCGCCCTTCTTTACGCCGAGAGCTTTGAGCGCATTGGCCATCCGGACCACTTCGCCATGCAGTTCGTGATAGGTCAGGGTGCGTCCGGGGGTTGCCGGATCATCGGGTTCGAAGATCAGCGCGACCGAATCGCCACGCTCCGCCAGATGCCGGTCGACCGCGTTGTGGCACAGGTTCAGTTCGCCATCGGCGAACCAGGCGATTTCGACCGGGTCATAGGACCAGTCGCCACCCTTCGTCGGAGCCTTGCTCCAGTCGAGTCGCTGGGCCTGATCGAGCCAGAAGCCATCCGGATCGTCGAGTGAACGCTGGTACAGCGCCTGATACTGCTCGGCAGTGCACCCCGGGGTGCGGTCAGTGGCGGGGCGGCGGACGAAATCGCTCATCTGGCAAGTCTCCCTTTCGCGCTCATCCTAGCGCTTTTTCATCCCATAACGCGTTCAGACAAAGGTCGTAAGACCATCGGCTAGATGGGCGAGCGCGAAAGTTGCGGGCAGTTTCCCGGCCATAACGGATAGAGGGGAGATACCTGATGGCACTTCGCGTTTCGCGCAATTCGGTGCGCGCACTCTTGCTGGCGGCATCGTGCCTGTCGGCAGCGCCGGCGGCAGCGCAGGATGGCAGCATCGAGGACCGCTTGACCCGGCTGGAACGGCTGGTCGAAGGCCTCGTGACCCGGCTCGATGCACAGCAGGGCCAGATCAGTGATCAGCAGGCCGAAGCCATTGCCGCGACCCAGCAGGCACTGGCGGAAACACGCGCGATGCAGGCGCGGCAGGAAGAGCTTGCCGCTCAGATTGCCAAGCCCAGCAAACAGGAAGACAAGGGTTTCCGTGTCGGCAACACCACGGTGGCCTATGCCGGCTACGTCAAGATGGATGCGATAGCCCAGCGCACCAGCGCAGGGCAGCTGCCGACCAGCGCCTTTACCCGCGACTTCCTGATCCCTGGCGCCATTCCGGTGGGCGGTGCGGCGTCCGGCTGGGACCAGGATTTCAGCGCGCGGCAATCGCGATTCATCCTCAAGACCGCGACCGATGTCGGGGCGGAGCATACGCTCAATTCCCACATCGAGCTCGATTTCATGGTGACCGATGGCGGCGACGAGCGCGTTTCCAACAGTTACGTCCCCCGGATGCGGCAGGCGTTCATCACCTACGATAACTGGTTGTTCGGGCAGGCCTGGTCGACCTTCCAGGATGTCGGTGCCTTGCCTGACAGCCTCGATTTCATCGGCACTACGCCGGGAACGGTGTTCGTCCGCCAGCCGATGATCCGCTATTCCAAGGGGGGGCAGCAGCTGGCACTGGAACAGTCCGAGACGACAGTGACCACCCGCACCGGCGGCAGGCTCGTGGCCGGCGATGACGCCATGCCCGACATGGTCGCACGCTATAACCTTTCCGGAAAATGGGGCTCGTTCACCGCAGCGGGGATCCTGCGCAATCTGCGCATCAGCAACGACGACTTCGGCACCGGCAAGCAAAGCGCGCTGGGTTACGGGGTCAGCCTCTCGGGCAAGATTGCCATCGGGCCGAAGGACGACCTCCGCCTCATGGCGACCGCAGGCGAGGGGCTCGGGCGCTATATCGGCGTCAACATTGTCAATGATGCCGCGCTCGACCTGACCGGCGATCTTGATCCGATCGCGACCTACTCGGGCTTTGCTGCATACCGCCATTTCTGGAGCAGCAACCTGCGTTCCAGCATTGCCGGTGCCTATTTCAAGGCCGACAACCCGGTGGTCCTGACCGGCAACCAGGTCACCGACGAGAGCTGGAATGCGCTGGCCAACCTGATCTGGTCGCCGGTCAAGCCGCTCGATATCGGGATCGAGTACATGTACGCCGAACGCACGCTGGAAGATGGCCGCTCGGGCAACCTGCAGAAGGTGCAGATGTCGGCGAAGTACTCGTTCTGACGAAGACCGCGCCGGGTTTTGCGCCACTTGCTCCCGGCCAGTTGCGTTATTGCCATTGCGCAAGCGGCGCCATGCCTCCACCTATCGGGCATGCCGCGCTTTGTCACACTTCGCACCCTGACGCCATTTGTGGGGGCCTTGACGCTTGCGCTGGTGGCGATGGGCATTGCGGTGCCGACGGGTCTGATCGCGATTGCAGTTGCCGTCAGCGTATTGGCGGCGGTGCACCATGCCGAAGTGATCGCGCACCGGGTGGGGGAAC
>JAHDXX010000125.1:4108-9085 GCA_023384025.1 Sphingomonadaceae bacterium | reverse complement strand
GGGCGCTATCGAACAGTTGCGCGAGGATCAGGCATGGCTGTTCAAGGGGGTGCCGCCGAGCAAGATCAGGGAGATGGCTGGTCCGGGTGACATGACTTACGCCTGGAGCACATCGGAGGTGCGCGGGGTTGATGGCAGACCCTTCAGAATTGTTCCTATCCTAGGAGGCGAAATAGCAATCAACGAACAGTTCCAGACCGGTCGCCTCTCCCCACCCATCCGGATGGACGTGATGGGCGCGGCGGTGCTGATTGATCTCGACCATGTCGGCGGCAAGACGCTGGAACAGCTCGCCGCCTATGCCACCATTCGCCTGCTCGCCACCGTGCGCGACCGCGAGCCGGGCGAGACCAGCACGGTGCCCAGCGTCCTGTCGCTGTTTACCCAGCCGGAACAGGCCCCAGCCGGACTGACCCGGTTCGACCTCAGCCTGCTGCGCGCATTCTACGCGATGCGCCCCAACGAACGCTCCAGTGCCATTCTTGATACCACCGCACGGTATTACCTTTCGGACAAGGTCGAGGACCAAGTGGCCAACTGACCGATGCAGGAACGCACCAAAAAAACCCCGGCGGATCGCTCCGCCGGGGTTTCTGTGTTTCAGCCGGTGGCCGGGTGGGGAGGGCTTAGAAGCCCATGCCGCCCATGCCGCCCATGCCGCCCATGTCGGGCATGGCCGGGGCCGGCTTGTCTTCCGGCGCTTCGGTGATCGCCGCTTCGGTGGTGATCAGCAGGCCGGCGACCGAGGCCGCATCCTGCAGTGCCACGCGCACGACCTTGGTCGGGTCGATCACACCGGCCGCCACGAGGTTTTCGTAGGTGTCGGTGGCCGCGTTGAAGCCCTGCGTTTCGTCGTTTTCACGCAGCAGGTTGCCCGAGACAACCGCACCGTCGTGACCGGCGTTTTCCGCGATCTGGCGCACCGGCGCGACAATCGCCTTGCGGACGATGTCGATCCCGCGGGTCTGGTCGTCGTTCGCGCCCTTCAGGCCGTCCAGCGCCTTGGTGGCGTAGAGCAGCGCCGTGCCGCCGCCGGGGACGATGCCTTCTTCCACCGCAGCGCGGGTGGCGTGCAGGGCGTCGTCAACGCGGTCCTTGCGCTCCTTCACTTCGACTTCCGAAGCGCCGCCGACCTTGATCACGGCAACCCCGCCGGCGAGCTTCGCCAGGCGTTCCTGCAGCTTTTCACGGTCATAGTCGCTGGTGGTGTTGTCGATCTGGGTGCGGATTTCACCCACGCGCGCCTTGATCTCGTCGGCTTCACCGGCACCGTCGACAATCGTGGTGTTGTCCTTGTCGATGGTGACCTTCTTGGCCTGGCCGAGCATGCCCAGCGTGACGTTCTCGAGCTTGATGCCGAGATCTTCGCTGATCATTTCGCCCTTGGTCAGGATCGCGATGTCCTGCAGCATGGCCTTGCGGCGGTCGCCGAAGCCCGGTGCCTTGACCGCAGCGATCTTCAGGCCGCCGCGCAGCTTGTTGACCACGAGGGTGGCGAGTGCTTCGCCTTCGATGTCTTCCGCGATGATGAGGAGCGGACGGCCCGACTGCACCACGGCCTCGAGGATCGGCAGCATCGACTGGAGCGACGACAGCTTCTTCTCGTGGATCAGGATGTAGGGGTTTTCCAGCTCGACCGTCATCTTCTCCGGATTGGTGATGAAGTAGGGCGAGAGGTAGCCACGGTCGAACTGCATGCCTTCGACGACGTCGAGCTCGAACTCGAGGCCCTTGGCTTCCTCGACGGTGATCACGCCTTCCTTGCCGACCTTTTCCATGGCCTGGGCGATCTTCTCGCCCACTTCACGGTCGCCGTTGGCGGAGATGATGCCGACCTGGGCGATTTCGGCCGAACCGGCCACGTCCTTCGAACGCGCCTTGAGGTTCTCGACGACCTTCTCGACCGCGAGGTCGATACCGCGCTTGAGGTCCATCGGGTTCATGCCCGCGGCAACCGACTTCATGCCTTCGCGCACGATTGCCTGGCCCAGCACCGTGGCAGTGGTGGTGCCGTCACCGGCGAGGTCGTTGGTCTTCGAGGCCACTTCGCGCAGCATCTGCGCGCCCATGTTCTCGTACTTGTCCTTGAGCTCGATTTCCTTGGCGACGGTGACGCCGTCCTTGGTAATGCGCGGTGCGCCGAAGCTCTTGTCGATCACGACGTTGCGGCCCTTGGGGCCGAGCGTGACCTTGACGGCATTGGCGAGCGTATCAACGCCCTTGAGGATGCGTTCGCGGGCGTCACGGCCGAACTTCACGTCCTTGGCTGCCATGGTAACTTCTCCTGAAATACTAATAGGTTGTGGGAAGCGTCAGGATCCGGCGATCAGCCGAGGATCCCCATGATGTCGCTTTCCTTCATGATGATCAGGTCTTCGCCGTTCACCTTGACTTCGGTGCCCGACCACTTGCCGAACAGCACGCGGTCGCCGACCTTGACGTCGAGCGGGATGCGGTCGCCGTCATCGTCGCGGGTGCCTTCACCGACGGCGACGATCTCGCCTTCGCTGGGCTTTTCCTTGGCGTTGTCGGGGATGATGATGCCGCCGGCGGTCTTTTCCTCGGCTTCGATGCGACGGACCAGAACGCGGTCGTGCAGCGGACGAAATGCCATTGTGATGACCTTTCCTAGTAGGGTTGAATGTGCCTTGGCACTCTCCCTGCGAGAGTGCCAGCGGGGCGCATATGTGAATGCGCGTTCAGCGAGTCAACCAGTTGCGGCCAAGAAATTTACACCGCGGACGGCGGCACCAGCCCGATCCGCCCGCGCAGCAGCCACCGCGCCAGCATCAGCACCGCGACGATCCCGAGGCCCGCGGCCAGCCCGGTCCAGATCCCGACCCCGCCCCAGCCGCGCTCGAACGCCAGCCAGGCGCCAAGGCCGATGCCGACAACCCAGTAGCCGAACAGCGCGAACAGCATCGGCACGAAAGTATCGTGCAGGCCGCGCAGCATGCCCAGGCCGACCACTTGCGCCCCGTCGAAGATCTGGAACAGCGCGGCGACGACCAGGAAGCTGACCGCCAGCGCGGCGACTTCGGCATTGGCCGGGTCGGTCCGGTCGATGAACAGGCCGGTCAGCACTTCGGGGATCGCCAGCATGATCGCGGCCATGGCGGCCATGAACCCGGTGCCGAGGACGAAACTGGTCCACCCGGCGCGGCGGATATGGCCCGGGTCCTGCCGCCCGTGACCGATGCCGACGCGCACCGTGGCCGCCTGTGCCAGACCCATCGGCACCATGAAGGTGAGGCTGGCGAGCTGCAGCGCGACCGCGTGGGCGGCGACGGCCTGGGTGCTGATCCATCCCATCAGCATGACCGCAGCGGTAAACACCCCGGCCTCGAACGCGTGACTGACCGCAATCGGCAGGCCCAGCCTGGCCATCTGGACAAAGCGCGGGCCGTCCGCCCGCCACCAGCGCCCGAACAGGTGATAGCGGCGGAACTGCCGGTCGCGGGTGACCACCAGCGCCATCAGCGCCAGCATCACGCCGTTGCTGGCGACGCTGGCGATCCCGGCCCCGACCAGTTCCAGCCGGGGGAAGCCGAAGGTGCCGAAGATCAGCAGGTAGTTGACCACGATGTTCATGACCACGCCGACCACGCCGATCCCTAGCGACCACATCGGCCGCTCCAGCGCGGCGATGAAATTGCGCAGCACCAGCGTGCACAGGAACAGCGGGATCGACCACATGTAGGCGCGCATGTAGCGCTCCGCGAGCGCGGCGAGCTCGGCATCCTGCCCCAGCAGCCGCAGCATCGTGCCGGTATGCCACAGCACCAGCATCATCGGGACGGAGATGGCCGCCACCAGCCACAGCGCCTGGCGGAAAGTGCGGCGGATATCGCGCACGCTGTTCGCCCGGCGGCCGATCTCGCTGGCCATCATCGGCGAGGCGGCGGTGATCAGGCCCATCCCGAAGATCGCCAGCAGCATGGAGAAGTTGAACCCGAGCGAGGCCGCGGCAAGTTCGGTCGGGCCGAGCCAGCCGATCATCAGCACGTCGGTCGCCCCGATCAGCGACATGGTCAGGTTGGTCAGCACCAGCGGCCATGCCAGCCGCAGGGTTGCGGCCAGTTCGTCGCGCCAGGTTATGCCGGTGGCGGAAAGGGCGGGTGCGTCAGACATAAAGCCGTCCCGGATAGGCGAGGCTTGCGCCTGGTCAAAGCGGGGTGAACGCGGAACCGCCATTTTCCGCGCCAGCGCGGCCATTTCGACACAGCTTGCCCGGAGCAACTTGCCTTGTTGCGAGGCCCGCGCCATTGGTCAGGCAAACGCCATGGAGACGAGAATGAGACTTGCCCTGAGTGTCGCCCTTCCCGCTGCCCTGCTGCTGTCGGCCTGCGGAAGCGAGCCGGAAACCGCACCGGCTGAAGCACCGGCCCCGGCCGCCCCCGAGACGCCTGCGGCGAATGAAACGCCGGTTGCCGAAGCTCCTTCTGTGGCTGCCCCTGCAGTCGCCGCGCGACCGGCGGTATTTGCGCAGTGCGCCTCGTGCCATTCGGTCGAGCCGGGCAAGAACGGCCTCGGCCCCAGCCTTGCCGGGGTGGTCGGGCTCAAGGCGGGTCACGACCCGAAATTCGCTTACAGCACCCAGATGCGCCAGAGCGGCCTGACCTGGGATGAAGCGACGCTTGACCGCTATCTCAAGGACCCGCGCGGAACGGTGCCCGGCACCAAGATGGCCTATGCGGGCCTCAAGGACGATGCCAAGCGGGCCGAACTGATCGCATGGCTTAAGACGATCTGAGCGCCTGATTACCAAAACAAAGAAAGGGCGGCGCCTCGCGGCACCGCCCTTTTCTGTTCGTGAGGATCGGGCCGGACGTCCCGGCAAAGCCGTGACGTCGAACGCGGCGGGGCCGCGCCGGCCGGCCTGCGGCGGGTGCAGGCCCAGCAGGGCTGGGCCAGCCCGCCTTAGGCTTACTTCAGCTCGACGGTGCCGCCGGCTTCTTCGATCTTCTTCTTGATGTC
>JAHDXX010000125.1:0-4098 GCA_023384025.1 Sphingomonadaceae bacterium | reverse complement strand
TCTTCGGCTTCTGCCTTGTTCACGCCGTCCTTCAGAGCCTTCGGAGCCGATTCCACGAGGGTCTTGGCTTCGGTCAGGCCCAGGCCGGTGATGGCGCGGACTTCCTTGATGACCTGGATCTTCTTGCCACCGTCGCCGGTGAGGATCACGTCGAACTCGGTCTTTTCTTCGGCGGCAGGGGCGTCGCCCGCAGCCGGGGCAGCAGCGACTGCAACGGCGGCAGCGGCGGAAACGCCCCATGCTTCTTCCAGCGCCTTGGCGAGGTCAGCGGCTTCCAGGACGGTCAGTTTGCTCAGTTCTTCAACCAGCTTGGCGATATCGGCCATGATGTTTCACTCCATGTCTTGGCGGGGCGGAAATATGCCCCAGGATTTGGTGTTCTTGCTTGGAACCGCTTACGCTGCGTCCTTGGCCGCATAGGCCCCGAAAACGCGAGCGAGCTTGGCGGCGGGTGCGTTGACAACCTGGGCGATCTTGGTCGCCGGGGCGTTGACGAGGCCCACCAGTTTTGCCCGCAGCTCGTCGAGGCTCGGCATCGTGGCAAGCGCCTTGACCCCGGCTTCATCGAGCAGCTGACCACCCATCGACCCGCCGACAATTTCAAGCTTGTCGTTGGTCTTGGCGAATTCCACCGCTGCCTTGGCGGCAGCAACCGGGTCTTGCGACCAGGCCAGCGCAGTCGGGCCGGTGAGGTATTCGCTCAGGCCTTCGTACGGGGTGTCTTTCGCGGCGATCGTGGCAAGACGGTTCTTCGCAACCTTGTAGGACGCCCCTGCTTCGCGCATCTTCCCGCGCAGAGCGGTGGACTGGGCCACCGTCAGGCCGAGGTTGCGGGTGACAACCACCACGCCAACATCGTTGAAGACTGCGTTGAGCTCGGCGACCGCATCGGCTTTCTGCGAACGATCCATGCCATACTCCTTCACTATGGCTGCCGACGGATGGCTCCGCACGGCAACCGGCTACGTTGTCCGCAACGCTTGCGCGCTGCGGGCGAGTCCGTCGACAAAGGGAAGGAGGGTGTGCACGCCAATGGCTGGAGTGCGCGGGTCCACCCGGGGGCAGACCGGAAATCTCGTTTCCCCGTCTAGGCTGGAAATTAAGCAGGCCCGATTGCCTGCACCAACTGTCTCGGACGGATGCCCGCTGAGCCCGTCGGCCCAGCGAACGGTGCGGGCCATTAGCGGGTGCGGGGCGAGAGTCAACAAAAATGGCCCGCCTTGGGGGGAGGCGGGCCATCCGGGGCTGGTGCCCTTGGCGCTGCTGCGGTCTCAGCCTTGCTGGGCGTCGTATCCCAGCAGGTCGCCCGGCTGGCACTCCAGTTCGCGGCAGATTGCCTCGAGGGTGGAGAACCGGATTGCCTTGGCCTTGCCGGTCTTGAGGATGGAGAGGTTGGCGAGGGTGAGACCGACCCGCTCGGCGAGTTCGGTCAGGGTCATGCGGCGGGCGTGCAGCAGGTCGTCGAGTTTGACCACGATCCGGGTTCCTTCTTCGTCGTTTGTCTGAGGGGGCATCACACGGTCCCTTCGAGATCGGCGCGCATGGCGGCGCCGTGACGGAACACGCGGGCGAGGATGAAAAGGATCAGGACGAGGAGGATGCCGGCGAGGTCGAGGTCGAAATCCAGGGTGATTTTCTCCCCTGCCTTGATCGCATAGGGCTC
Organism: Sphingomonadaceae bacterium; assembly: GCA_023384025.1. GTDB lineage: Bacteria > Pseudomonadota > Alphaproteobacteria > Sphingomonadales > Sphingomonadaceae > 34-65-8. Next base: position 2,435 of record JAHDXX010000125.1, on the reverse strand, counting down.
CAGCACCTTGACCACGCCCTTCAGGGCCAGGGCCACGCCTTGCGCAGCGAGCGCGAGCCAGCCCATTCGGCTCAGACGCGTACCGTTTTCCGGCTGGAACGGATCGCCCTTGCCGACGCTGTCTATGATCCCGAACAGCTCAAGCAGGAAGCGGACGCCGAGGAACAGCATGGCGAGGGCGAGCGCCAGGGCCACTGCCACCAGCCAGATCATGTTCTTGGGTGCGCCGACCTTGACGAACTCGGCGATGAGGTCAGCCCGTTCCACGGTTGCCACGGCGCCCAGCCCGATCCCGATCATGACCATGGCGAAGATCATGATGCCGATCCCGAAGCCCACGATCAGTTTTGCCGCCATCAGCAGCGGGTCGCGTTTGATTGCGTCCATTGTTTCGGTGTCCTTTTGTCGTGCGGGCCGGATCAGGCGATGAGCGGGGTGACGATCGCAGCGGCCTGGGCCGGGGGAACAGTCACGACCTGGCTCATGCTGGTGGCCACGATCAGCACGGCGGCGATGGCGGCGGCGACATTCTCGAGATACTTGGTCATTTATCGAACTCCTTGATGGTTGATATCGACATTCAATAAGTCCGATTCGGCATATTGTCAAACGATAATATCGAAATACGATATTTCATTGATTGAGCTGCGATAAATGCCCGGGTAGCCGTTGCCGCAGGATGTGGCGTTCCCCGGCGTTGACATCGGCGGGGCGGGCCCCTAGATGCGCGCCACTGCCCGCTTCGAGCAAGGTGCGGTCCATGCGCGGGGACCATGCCACAGGAAGGAAGCCGGCGCTGCCATATTCGCGATGTGTTGAGCTGCTTGCGGCGTCCGGAAGGGCGTGTTCGCGATGCGGCTTTTTCGCGTCCCGGAAATGGCCTCCTGCGTGCGACAGGTTTCCAGACTAGCCGGGCCTTCACCCGGCGCATTTAAGAGGCGAATCACCTCCATGGCGAAGACGAAGAGCGCGACCGCAAAGGCGTCGGGCACCGCGAAGAAGCGCATCCGCAGGATTTTCGGCGACGTGCACGAAACCGTGCCGATGCCCAATCTGATCGAAGTGCAGCGCGAAAGCTACGAGCAGTTCCTGCGGTCCGACCGCAGCATCGGCTACGTGTCGGGCCTGGAAAAGACGCTGCGCAGCGTCTTCCCGATCCGCGACTTCGCCGGCACCGCCGAGCTCGACTTCGTGCACTACGAACTGGAGCCGCCCAAGTACGACCAGACCGAATGCCGCCAGCGCGGCATCACCTATGCGGCGCCGATGAAGGTCACGCTGCGCCTGATCGTGTTCGAGGTCGACACCGAGACCGAAACCCGCTCCGTGCTCGATATCAAGGAGCAGGACGTGTACATGGGCGACATGCCGCTCATGACCGAGAACGGCACCTTCATCATCAACGGCACCGAACGCGTCATCGTCTCGCAGATGCACCGTTCGCCGGGGGTGCTGTTCGACCATGACCGCGGCAAGACCCACTCCTCGGGCAAGCTGCTGTTCGCCGCCCGCGTCATCCCCTACCGCGGCTCGTGGCTCGACTTCGAGTTCGACGCCAAGGACATCGTCAATGTCCGCATCGACCGCAAGCGCAAGCTGCCGGTCACCTCGCTGCTCTATGCCCTGGGCCTCGACAGCGAGGGAATCCTCCACCGCTTCTACCAGACTGTCACCTGGGAGCGTGTCTCCGGCAAGCAGGGCGACGGGTGGAAGATGCCCTACAACGCGGAATCCTGGCGCAACCAGAAGCCGGCCTTCGCGCTGGTCGACGCCAAGACCGGCGAGGAAGTGTTCCCCGCCGGACAGAAGATCTCGCCCCGCGCCGCCAACAAGGCCGCCAAGGACGGGCTCGAAGCGCTGCTGATCCCGACCGAGGAAGTGTTCGGCCGCTACGCCGCCAACGACCTGATCGACGAATCGACCGGCCGCATCTGGATCGAAGCGGGCGATGAAGTCAGCCCCGACAACCTCGAAGCGCTCGACAAGGCGGGCGTGGACCGGCTCGAGCTGCTCGACATCGACCACATCAACACCGGTCCGTGGATGCGCAACACGCTCAAGGTCGACAAGGCCGAGAACCGCGACGAAGGCCTGGAGGCGATCTACAAGGTCATGCGCCCGGGCGAGCCGCCGACGAAGGAAACCGCCGAAGCCCTGTTCGAAGGCCTGTTCTTCGACGCCGAGCGGTACGACCTGTCGGCTGTCGGCCGCGTCAAGCTCAACATGCGCCTCGGCCTCGACGCCGAAGACACCGTGACCACGCTGCGCAAGGAAGACATCCTCGCCGTGGTCAAGGAACTGGTCGACCTGAAGGACGGCAAGGGCGAAGTCGACGACATCGACAATCTCGGCAACCGCCGCGTGCGTTCGGTCGGCGAGCTGATGGAGAACCAGTACCGCCTGGGTCTCCTGCGCATGGAGCGCGCCATCAAGGA
>JAHDXX010000124.1 GCA_023384025.1 Sphingomonadaceae bacterium | reverse complement strand
TGCCCGGCGAGGTGCAGCAGGCCGTGGACGATCAGGTGGGCCGCGTGATGCCCGAGCGGCACGCCCTTGTCCGCCGCCTCGCGGGCGCAGGTCGCATGGGCCAGTGCAATGTCGCCCAGCAGCTCGGGCGGGCCATCGGCGGGGAGGGCGAGCAGGTCGGCGCGCTCCAGCATCGGGAAGCTGAGGACATTGGTCGGCTTGTCGCGCCCGCGCCATTCGCGGTTGAGCGTGTGGACCTCGTCGTCGGAGGTGAACAGCACGCTCGCCTCGAGCCGCGCACTGGCCAGCACCGGCTCGACGTGCGTGGCCGCCTGCGCCGCACGCGCGGCCAGCGCGTCCCAGTCGCCTTCGGGCCAGTGTTCGACTTCGATCTCGAGGTTCATCGCCACTTTCGGTTCATCGCATCACAGGCTCGCGCGGCCCGTGGTTCGGCCCCGTTTACCGCAGGCGTTCATCCACCCGCAAGGTCGGGGCCAACAGGCAGGGGTGATAACAGGGGTCGAGCCAGCCGTGCGCCGCCTTGTCTGTGCCCGCACGGCTGAAGTGGACTGAAGGAAGCAGACGATGATCACACACCGTTTCGGGGCTCAGGCCCTGCTTGTGGCAGCAGCACTTGCCACACCCGCCATCGCCCAGGACAGCGAACTGCCCGCCAGCGATGTCGCCGTGACCGTGACCGGCATGGTCCCCGATGACCTGACCGGAATGCCCGAAGGGCCGGAGCTCGAAGGCTTTATCTCCGCGCGCAAGGGCGGGCTGATCCAGGTCACCGCGGCGGATGGCAGCCGCACCCCGGTGGCGATCAGCCAGGCCACCCGGGTCCGGTCGAGTGGCGGCTTCCTCGGCCTCGATCGCGACAAGCTCGGCGCTGAAGCGCTGCTCAACGGCCTGCCGGTCACCGTGCGCACGGTCGAATGGGGCGGCGGTCTCGTCGCCAGCGACGTGCGCCTGCGCAGCCGCGACCTCAAGACCGCGCAGATGATCCGCACCGGCACCGCGCAGGGCTTCGCCGAGCAGACTGCCGCGACCGAGGCGCTGCGCAGCCGGGTGGCCGATATCGACAACTACAATGTGAAGGGCACCACCAACGTCTATTTCGACACCGGCAAGTGGAACCTCACCGGCCAGTCGCAGGCCGAACTGTGCCAGGCGGCGGCACAGGCGCAGGCGATGGACAATGCCCTGCTGCTGGTGGTCGGCTACACCGATTCGACCGGCGACTACGACTTCAACCAGACCCTGAGCGAACGCCGCGCCGCGCGCGTGGTCAACCACCTGCAACAGGCCTGTGGCTGGAAACCCTACCGCATGCTGACCCCCACCGGCATGGCCGAAGCCGACCCGGCGGCGGACAACAGCACCGACTACGGCCGCCAGCAGAACCGCCGCGTGGCGGTGAACATCCTCGTCAGTAAGGCGGTCGACGGGATGTAGGAGATGAAGGGCGGGGCGGGCCGGAAGGGTTCGCCCCGCCGATCAGGTCACTGCGGGGACAGGACCACGTCCCAGTGCTCGTCGAGCAGCGAAAACCGGGTCGCCTCTTCCTCGTCGAACTTCGGATTGTCCTTCTTCAGACGGGCAACCACTTCGTCGAATACGGAGGCGAAGGCGGGATCGGTCACAATGGCGGCGGTTGCGTCGCGATAGGTGATAGACACGCGCACGTCCCACCGTGCCGCACCGACCATGTGCGTGAAGGGCAAGTCCACCTTGATCGACTGGATGAACCCGCGTGCTTGCGCCTCTTCCAGGATCGGCAGGTGATTCTTCTGGTAAAGCGCGAGGAACTCGGCCTCCGATCCCCACTTGATCCGGTAATAGCCTTCGACCGTGACCGGCACGGCAGCGGGTGCTGCGGTCGGCGTTGAGTCCTGGGCACTGACAGGCAGCGGAGCGATTGTCGCCAGCGCGATGGCAGGCAGCAGGTAACGGTGCATGGTTCCCCCTTCCAATGACAATATGGGGCGGCCCGTGCCTGTTCTGTTTGATGGTGGTTGTACACGGCATGGCGCGGCGGGCAACGCCCAAGCAGCTTGCCGCTGCATGGATCGCAGATTAGTCTGCGGAAAAAGGTCGCTTTCCAGTCCATGTTTGAAAGGACCTTCTGCATGCGGGCAAGAAAATTCACGTTGCTGTGTGCGGGGCTGGTTGCCCTGTGTGGCGTCCCGGCAAGTGCAGATGAGGGCGAGGCGCCTCTTACCCCGGCGCAAGAGCAGGTGCCGCTGGCGGACTTGCTTCGCGAAGTGCCGCTGGTCGATGGTCATAACGACCTGATCATCCACTTCGTCGATTTCGAGACCGGCGAGATCAAGAGCCCGGACACCTACGACATTCGCACGGTCACCTCCGGCCAGTCGGACATACCCCGGATGCGGCAGGGCATGCTGGGCGGAGCGATCTTCACCATCGCGACCAACGACGACAACGCGCCCGAGCCGGGTCTCGAAGCGTCAGTCCGCCTGTTCCGCGAGCTGGTCGCACGCAGCCCCGACGATCTCGCGATCGTGACCACGCCCGATGAGCTGGTCGCCGCGCACAAAGCTGGCAAGATCGGGATCATGATGGGGCTGGAAGGCGGCAATCCGGTCGAAGGCGACCTCGGGCGGCTGGCGTGGATGAAGCAGCGCGGCGTGGCCGAAATGGGCCTCGTCTGGAGCACCAACGGGCTTGGCACGTCGGGCCGCACGGTGGAGCGGGAGACCGGGCTGACCGAGCTGGGCGAGCAGGTCGTGCGCGAGATGAACCGGGTCGGCCTGCTGATCGACGTGTCGCATGCATCGGCAGCGACGGTGGAAGACGTCGTGCGCATCACCTCCGCGCCGATTATCGACACGCACTCCTACTCCGGTGCGTTCATGGGCGAGGGCAAGGACCTTACGGATGCCTGGATGCGGGCCATCGCCTCGACCGGGGGGCTGGTCATGCCGATGTTCATGCCTGACACCACCGACACCGGGTATTTCGCGTGGATGAGGCGGCGGAACGCTGCGGGGGCTGAGGTCGCGTCACGCCTGTTTGGCCGTCAGGTGAGTGAAAGCGAGGTCCACTACTCGCCCTGGCCGCCCGAACTGGCGGTGGAAGTGGAGGCCTGGATTGCAGCCAATCCACCTCCGCCGATCGACATCGGGGGCATTGCCGATATCTATGACTATGTTCGCGGTCTGGTCGGGATCGACCATATCGGCATCGGCTCGGACTTCGATGGCATGGGTTTTCACCCGAGCGGCTGGCACCCCGAACTGCGCGATGTTTCGCAGCTCCCTGCGCTGCTCGAAGAATTGCGTCGGCGCGGATGGAGCGACGCCGATCTCAGGAAGCTGGCAGGGGAGAATTTCCTGCGGGTCTGGCGCGAAGTGCTGGCCGCTGCAGAAGAGTAGAATACCGGTTTCAGGCTGCGACCGTCCGGGCGGCCCCCGCCAGCAGGCGCGAATCCTGGATGAACTTTTTCCACGACTGGGCCGCCGGATGTCCGCTTGCTTCGGGCGACCAGATCGGGAGCAGGAAATCGGCCGCCTCGGGCTCCGGCATGCCGGTTTCCAGATGATAGCGGTACAGGAACGCCGAGACGCGGAAGTTGTAGATGCAGTGCATGTGGACCGGCAGCGGGCCGTTCTCCAGTGCGGCGACGAATTGCGCATAATGCTCGTCGGTTGGCGAATTGAACGGCACCAGTATCCGCGTGTAGGCGATGCCATGCGCGGCCAGCCGCTGCTCCTCGTCGGGCAAGGCGAGTTCATGCTCGGGAGCCGCCAGATCGATCACATGCGCCACCCCGATTGCGGCCAGTTCATCGATATCCGCCGCAACCAGCCGACCGGAGGTCGTGATCCGGTCGCTGATCCTGTGCCAGGCATGGATACAAGGCGGGTCTTCGGGCAGCATCCGCTTGCTTTGACAGCGAAACCTTTAGCGCCGCCTTGCCGACAGGGTTAAGTCCGGCTGAAGCCTGCCATAGTCACCGGGGGGTCTGTTATTCAGCTTTCCCCTCGTACGCCTCGACGATCCGGCCCACGATCGGGTGGCGGACCACGTCGGCGGCGGTGAAGCGGATGGTGCCGAAGCCGTCGACGCCTTCCAGCTTTTCGACCGCGTCGGCGAGGCCGCTCATGCGGTCGCCGCCGGGGATGTCGACCTGGCGCGGGTCGCCGCACACCACCATCCGGCTGTTCTGGCCAAACCGGGTGAGGAACATCTTCATCTGCTCCCGGGTGGTGTTCTGCGCTTCGTCGAGGATGATGAAGCTGTCCGCCAGCGTGCGCCCGCGCATGAAGGCGATCGGCGCAATTTCGATCTCGCCGCTGGCGAGCCGCCGTTCGACCTGTTCGGGCGGCATGCAGTCGTACAAGGCGTCGTAAAGCGGGCGCAGGTAGGGATCGACCTTGTCCTTCATGTCGCCGGGCAGGAAGCCGAGCTTCTCGCCTGCTTCCACCGCGGGTCGCGACAGGATCAGACGCTGGACGCTGCCGGTAATCAGCTGCGCCACCGCCTGCGCCACCGCGAGATAGGTCTTTCCGGTACCAGCCGGGCCAAGCGCGAAGACGATGTCGTCCCGGGCGAGCGCGCGCATGTAGGTCGCCTGCGTCGCGCTCCTCGGCACGATTGTCTTGCGGCGGGTGCGGATCATGATCGGCGGGCCGCCGTTCTCGCCGGTGACGATCCCGTCGAGCGTCGGCTCGTTCGACATCGCGATCATCGCTTCGATCGCACCTGCGTCCAGTTCCTGTCCTTGCGCCAGCCGGTCGTACATCGACTGGAGTGTGTCGCGGGCGCGGGCGACGCTGTCTTCCGGCCCTTCGATCAGCACCCGGTCGCCGCGCGCCGAGATGAACACGCCGAGGCGGTTTTCCACCTGCACCAGATTGGCATCGAACTGGCCGAACAGCGGCACAAGCAGGCTCTGGTTGTCAAAGGCCATTTCCGCCCTGGCACGGCGGACTTCGCGAAGCGGGACCGGATCGGGCGAGAACTGCCGGTTCACGGTGCGGGTAGGTTTACGGCCCATGCGAGGCTTGGCGCACTCCTTTCGCAGGTTGTCCGTCCAAAGTAGTGCGTTCGTCGGACGAGGCAAGGCGGGCAATGCAGTTGGACGGGGAAAGTTGGCCGCCCGTCTGACACGCATTGAGCCGCGCTGCGGGGTCGTCCACGGCGTGAACATCCAAGCGGTTGTAACACAAGGATTGATCTGATGCGTCTGGCGAGTGCACTTCTGGCAGGCGGGCTGGCCTTAGCCATGCCGGCCATTGCGGTAGCGCAGGATGCGGCTCCGGCGGAGATCGTCGTCGAAGGCGAGCGGCAGGCGCAGGAAGCCGCCGTGCGCGCGCTGGCCAAGGAAGTGACCGGCCACCTCAAAGTCGGTCGCCCGCTGCCGCGTTTCTTCGAGCCGATGTGCCTCGCGGTTGGCGGGATCAATCCGGAATTCGCCGGTGCCTTTGCCCAGCGGATAACCGACAATGCCCGCCGCGCGGACGTGCCGATCGCCGAAGGCAAGTGCCAGCCCAATGCGCTGGTGGTGTTCGCCAAGGACGGCCGCAAGCAGCTCGAAAAGGTGCGCAAGCAGCACAAGTGGATCTTCACCGGGCTTGGCGAAAGCAAGATCAAGGACATCCTCGCCTCGCGCGATCCGGCCTTCGCATGGCAGCTGACCGAGATCCGCGGGGTCGACGGTCGCCGGTTCGACACCGAGGGCGGGGGCGGCCTGCCGCTCAACCGCCAGTACCAGACGGGGCGGCTCAACCAGCCGATCCGCAGCGATGTCGTCGGCGCGGTGGTGGTGTTCGACAGCAGCGCGATCGAAGGTATTTCGGCAGTCCAGCTGGCCGACTACGCCAGCGTGCGCCTGCTCGCGCCGACACAGGAAATCGACAGCGTGAACGAGGAAGGCATGTCGACGATCATGTCGCTGTTCCTCACCCCCGACACCGCCCCGGAAGAGATGACCGAGTTCGACCTTGCCTACCTGCGCGGGGTCTACCAGCTGAAGCCGAATTCCCCGGGAACCGCCGTCTACGGTGCCGCCGCGCGCAGCTACCGCCGCGATCCGGTCGACTAAGGGGGCCTGACCCTAAATCAGGCGTCCGGCGAGCGAGTTGGGCCCGGCTTCGACCAGTTCGACCTCGACCAGGTCGCCGATCGCCGCCTTACCCTCGAACCACACCGATTGCAGCCAAGGTGACTTTCCGAGCCATTGGCCGGCATGCTTGCCCGTACGCTCGACCAGCACGGTGCAGCGCTGGCCCACGCTCGCGTTGTTGAACGCGAGCTGGTCGCGGTTGAGTGCGGCCTGCAGGCGCTGGAGCCGGTCGTCCATCACGTCCTTGGCGATCTGACCATCCATGGTCGCGGCGGGGGTGCCGGGGCGGGGCGAATACTTGAAGCTGTAGGCCTGCGCATAGCCGACCGTATCGACCAGTCGCAGGGTGTCCTCGAATTCGGCCTCGGTTTCGCCGGGGAAACCGACAATGAAATCGCCGCTGAGCGCGATATCGGGCCGCGCTGTGCGAAACCGCTCCAGCAGCCGCAGATAGCTGTCCGCCGTGTGGCTGCGGTTCATTGCCTTGAGCACACGGTCATTGCCGCTCTGCACCGGCAGGTGGAGGTAGGGCATCAGCTTGTCGACCTCGCCGTGGGCGGCGATCATCGCGTCATCCATGTCGGCCGGGTGGCTGGTGGTGTAGCGGATGCGGGCGAGCCCATCGACCTGCGCGAGCGCGCGGATCAGCCCCGCGAGGCCTTGCGCGCGGCCCTTGTCGTCCTCGCCGGTCCAGGCGTTGACGTTCTGGCCGAGCAGGGTGATCTCTTTCGCCCCGGCTTCAACCAGCTTGTGCGCTTCGGTGACCAGATCCTTGTACGGGCGGGAGATTTCCGCACCGCGGGTATAGGGCACCACGCAATAGGTGCAGAATTTGTCGCACCCTTCCTGAATCGTCAGGAACGCCGCCGGGCCGATCTTGCGCCGCGCAGGCAAGGCGTCGAACTTGGCGATCGGCGGCATGTCGGTGTCGGTTGCGCGCTCGCCCGCTACCGCGCGGTCGAGCATGTCGGGCAGGCGGTGATAGGCCTGCGGGCCGACCACCATGCTCACTGCCGGGGCACGGGCCATGATCTCCTCGCCCTCGGCCTGCGCGACGCAGCCCGCGACCGCGATCAGCGGCTCCTTGCCCGCCTCGCGGCCCGCCTTCACCAGTCGGCCGATGTCCGAATAGACCTTCTCCGCCGCCTTCTCGCGGATGTGGCAGGTGTTGAGCACGACCAGGTCTGCCTCCTTGCCCTCGGGCGCGGGCGTGATGCCCTTCTCGGCCAGCAGTTCGGCCATGCGCTCGCCATCATAGACGTTCATCTGGCAGCCGAAGCTTTTGACCCGGTAGGTTTTCGGAGGGATCGTGTTCTGCATGGCCGTCCCAGTAACGGATGCCGCGATCAGTGAAAAGATCGGTGAACCGGTGACCAAGCGTTAGCGTTTTGGCGCTAGTATGGTCACGATGGATGACGTGACTGATCCTGGTGTGCGGCGGAGAATACCAAAGCTGACCGACCGCTGGATCATCATCGGCGTGATCTGCGCGGTGAACCTGCTGATCCACTTCGGCCCGCCAATGCTCCAATTTATTGCTGCAATGACGCCCATTGTCTTGGTAATGGTTGTCACCCGCGGAAAGTCTGATTCTCCAGAAATCGTGATTGGATTGTCCATCGCGGTGATGGTGCTTATTGTAGTAATCCCGCTGATATTCGTAGCAATCAACCTGATCAAACGAGACAGGGATAGCGCGAGCGGTTGGATTATAGTCTCAATCATAACAACAGGTTTTGTTCTAACAATGATGCATTGTCTTTACCTGTTTTTCGATATGTTTGGAGCATTCGACTGATTTCACGAACCGAACCAATGGAGCAAGTACCTCTGTCTCCATCTGGACCATGCCTGAATATCTCGTCGTTCGTCAGAGCCACGCAGCGATGGCGGCCTGTGCGGCGGCGGCGACGGACTTGCGGTCGGCCAGCTCCGCTCCGCTGAGCGGTTCGCAAAAGCGGATCGTCAGGCGGATCGGGCGCAGGCGGGCGAGGATGCGCAGGAAGTTGTCGAGCCCGTGTTCTTCCCCGACCCAGGCAATCCGCGCGGAATCCTCGTAGGCGAGCAATACAGGCTGCACCGCTGCGCCTTCGGGTCGCTGGTCGAGCGCGCTCAGCAGCGAGCTCTTGAACGGCAACAGCCCGGTGCCGTCGCTGGTGGTGCCTTCGGGGAACAGGGTGAGGCAGCCCGACTGGTCCATCGCGGCGCGCACCTGCGCCACCTGTTCGGCGACGCTGCCGCGCCGGTGGCGGGCAATGAACACCGTCTCGTTCATCTCGCACAGCCACTTGAGTAGCGGGAAGGCGGTCAGCCCGTCATGCGCGACGAAGGCGGTGCCGCTGGCGTGGGCGAGGGAGGGGATGTCAAGCCAGCTTACGTGGTTGGCGAGCAAGAGCGCGCCGCGCCGGGGCTTGCCCTCGATCCGGATGAACAGACCGGCAATCGCGCCGATGCCGCTGAGGAACACCCGCGGCCACCACCGGCCTGCGCCGACCGCTCGCCATACGAAATGGAGCGGGGTGCAAGCCACCAGCAGCACCAGCATCAGGATCAGGCGAAAGACAATCAGGCCCCAGCCCAGCGGGCGGATGCGCGCATTGGCGAGGGCCTGCGCGCCCGTCATCCCGGGTTCTTGTCTCCGGGGCGGCCGAGCTTGACCCCGTAGAGTTCCATGCGGTGATCGACCAGGCGGTAGCCGAGCTTCTCGGCGATCAGCTTCTGGAGCGCTTCCAGTTCCGGATCGACGAATTCGAGTACGTCTCCGGTCTCGACGTCGATCAGGTGGTCATGATGCGCTTCTGGCGCGGCTTCGTAACGGGCGCGGCCATCGCCGAAATCGTGCCGGTCGAGAATGCCCGCTTCCTCGAACAGGCGCACCGTGCGGTACACGGTGGCGATCGAGATTTTCGAATCGATGGCCGAAGCGCGCTGGTGCAGCAGCTCGACATCGGGATGGTCGTCGCTTTCCGACAGCACGCGCGCAATGACCCGGCGCTGCTCGGTAATGCGCAGGCCGCGGTCAGCACAGAGCTGTTCGAGATCGATCCGTTGCTGCAAGTTATGCCCCGACAAATGAAAAGCGCCCCGGACACTTAGTGGC
>JAHDXX010000123.1 GCA_023384025.1 Sphingomonadaceae bacterium | reverse complement strand
TCAGCTCGATCTTGCCGCGCTCGATCCCCAGCCAGGCCGTTGTGCGCAGGCTCGCCGGGTCGGTATCGCCCGCGGACCCGCCCGGTGGCGGCGCGGTCACCAGCGCGTCGAACGCGATGCCCATCAGGCCCTGTTGCGGGGCCAGCGTCCAGCGGGTCCGGTCGGCCAGCAGCGCGGCAACCTGCCGTGCGCCGAACAGCGCACGGTAGAGCTCCAGCGCGGCAGCACGGTCGTAGAACACGCGCGGCGGGTCATACTCCTCGGCGTCGGTAAACCCGCTCTCCGGCGCGGCAAGCCCGGCGTGCAGCGCCCCGGCCAGTTTAGTGAGCTTGCCTGGCGCAAGCGCGATCGGTGCCGCCGCGCCGCCATCACGCGTCAGCGCGAGCGTCATCCCGCCGAAGCTCTCGCCCGAACCGGGCACCAGCAGGACCAGCGCTTCCTCCGGCCCGAGCAGGGCGCGGGTTTCCGCCAGCGTCGCGGGGCGCGGCCGGGCGAGGTCGAAGAACCGCGGGAACCGGGTGACCAGCGCCGCCTCACGCTCTTGCAACTGCCCGATCGCCGCCTGGCGCTGGTCGAGCAGCGGACGTCGCGCGGCATCCCCTGCGGCTCCTTGCCCGCCAAGCGCAGCGATCCGCCGGTCGAGCGCCGCCACGTCTGCCTGCGCCTGCTGCCACTGCGCCACGGCTTCGCCCGCCCCGGCCTTGCCCGCCAGCGCCTGCGCCGCGTTGAGCGCCATGGCCGAAGCGGCAGAACTTGCCTGCGCCCGCTGGCCCGCTTCGAACAGTTCAGCCAGTGCCGCCTCGTCCAGCGCGCGCGCCGCCAGCCGCGCCTCGATCAGCAGGAGGGCCGCCTCGCGCTGCTGGCGGGCAGCGGCAAGATAGGCGGCTTCGCCGGTGCCGGGCCCGAGCAGGTCGAGCGCCCCGGCCGACAGCTGCAATGCGAGCGCTGCCAGCGGCACGGCATCGCCTGCCCTGTCTCGCCCGAGCAGGTGCCGGCCCTGCGCCATCGCGACCGTGCGCACTGCATAGCCCGCAGGATCGGCCCGGTCGCGGGCGAGCGCCATCATCTCGGCAAACAGCGCTTCGGCTTCCGCGTCCTTGCCTTGCTGCGACAGGTTGCGCGCCAGCGCGACCCCGGCGTCGATCCGCTGGCTGCCGAAAGCGGAGAAGACCACGTTCTTGCGCGCCGCGTCGTAGGCCTGGCGGCGCAGATCTTCGGCTTCGGCGTATCGGCTCTGCGCTTCGAGCACAGCGGCAAGATTGGCGATCAGGGTCGCGCCGCCGCTCAGGTCGTTCTGGCTGTTGGCCTTGACCGCTTCGCGCAGCAAGGGCTCGGCCTCGGCGAAGCGTTCCTGCTCGACCAGCACCAGCCCGCGCAGGTTGAGGTATTGCGACAGGTCATCGCCATCGACACCGCTGGTCGCGCGCACTTCACGCAGCACCCGCTCGGTCACCCGGTCGGCCTCGGCCAGCTGGCCGGTGTTGAGCAGGGCATAGACCCAGCCGCCGACTTCCTCGTCGAGATCGAGTGACCAGTCACGATAGGCGTCGGCAATCTCCCAGTTGCGGCGATAGAGCGGCAGGGCCTCGTCCCACCGGCCCTGGGCCGCGAGTACCCGGGCGAGGTTGTCGGAATCGGAAATCGCACCGACCGAATCGCGGCTGAACTCGCGTTCGGAAATGCGCCATGCCGCGCGGTAGCTCGCTTCGGCTTCGGTGAGCATCCCGCTGTTCCGGTAGGACACGCCGAGATTGCCGTGGAGCCGGTTCTCGAGGAACCGGTGCTCGCGCCCGCTGGCTTTCTCCAGCACGGCAATGGCCTCGCGCAGCATGGCCTGCTCGATCTGCGGGGCGATCGATTGCTGCATGTTGGCAAGCCCTTCCAGCTCGCTCGCCAGCCCCGGGGGATCGGGCTTGCCGATGGCGGATGCGAGCACTTTCAGCAGCCTTGTCCCCGGTTCGCGCTCGCCGCGCAGGAAATGGGCCATGGCGCGCCACTGGGTCGCCTCGCGCTCGGGCGACTTTTCGTAATCGCCGGTTGGCCCTTTCATCTGCGCGAACGCAGCGGCCGAGCCTTGCATGATGCAGTCGACATCGCCGGTAATCGCGCAGAGCCGCGCACGGTAATTGCTGAACTCGATGAAATAGGGGTGGGTGGCGAGCGGGGTGTCGGCGACAGTGGCGAAGGCCATGTCGCTGAAAGTGAGCACCGGGCCGAGCTGCCCTTCGAGCATGGCCCCGGCCATGACGGAATTGAGATCGAGATAGAACGTGCCTGCCTCGAACCATTCCTCGAACTCGCGCGTGCTGGCGGCCTTGTCTGCAGCCGCCTGAATGACTGCACGCGCTTCCTCTGCCTGGCCCTGTTCGATCAATCCCAGTGCCTGTTCCGCCGGGCTGCCGTCCTGCGCTTGTGCGGGCACGGCGGCGAATGCCAGTGCCGCAAGCAGCAGGAGGCGAAGGCTGGACAGGGGCCAAGGCATCGTTCGTCTCCGGATCAGGCAGGCGGGATGTGGTCAGGAATCACATCGGCGTTTCATTGGCAAGCCCGGTCTGCGGGGCGACCCTGAGCCGGCTACTACGGCAAATTAAGCATTGTCGGGCACGCGGGCGTTAACGTCTTGTGGGTAGCGCAATCCCTCAATCCGTCGATCCCGCTGGTGACAGACAGCGGGAGACGGTGTTCGTCCGGGAACTGACAGGATCGCGTTTGACCGATGACGGCTGTGGCTGGCCCTCACCAACGTTCCGAGCTGGAGCAGGCAGTCCATGCCGCCGTCGAGCAGCGCCAGCGCTTCTCGGCCTGGCCTGCCGTGCTCAGGCAGGCCTATCACGACGAACAGGAAGATGGCGCCCGGCAGGAGCTGCGCCACCAGCAGGCGATCGGCCTTGGCGTGACCTTGCTGTCGAGCGGGCTTGACTGGGTGGCGATCCCGCACATGGCCAGCCAGGGCCTGGTGCTGCGGCTGGCGCTGATCGTGCCTTTTGCGCTGATGGTGATCGTGCTCGCGCCGCGGATGAAGCTGTGGCACCTCAAGCTTGCCACCACCTATACCCTCGTTGCCTTCGCCGGGCTGGTGATGTTCCTCGCCAGCCACGGCGACCCGGCGACGGCGACCCGCTATACCATGGCGACGTCGTTCCTTCTCGGGATGGGTGTGCTCCTGCTGCCCTATCGCGATTTCGAGCTGGCAATGTTCGCCGGCCTGTTCACCGCCGTTACCATCATCGCCGGGCTCTGGCCCAATCCGATTCCCAGCTTCCTCATCATCGAGCATATCGTGCTGACCGCGCTGGTGGCAGGCGGCACGCTGGTGATCGCACTGCGCACCGGTGAACTCAGACGGCGCGCCTTCCTGTTCGGGTTGCGTGACAGCTTCGCCCAGGCCGAACTTGAGCAGAATGTGCGTATCCTGCGCGAGCTTTCGGAAAGCGACGTGCTCACCGGCCTTCCCAACCGCCGCGCCTTCCGCAGCACTTTCGACAGCCGGTTCATGCATGATCGCCGCGGGCCGGACGAAGCGGTCACGGTGATGATGATCGACCTCGACCACTTCAAGAGCTTCAACGACCGGCACGGCCACCAGGCCGGCGACCGGGCGCTGCGGGCCGTGGGACTCTGCCTGGAAGAATGCTTCAGCGGCTCACGCGGGGCGATTGCCCGCTTCGGCGGGGAAGAATTCATCGCCGCATTCACCAGCACCTCGATCCACGAGGCGGAGCGGACCGGTGAGCAGGTCCGCGCTGCGATCGGTGCCTTGCAGGTCACGGTGCGGCACAATGCCAGTGTGCCGCTGAGCGCCAGCATCGGCATCGCCTCGACCGGGCCGGGGGCCGTGGTCGATCTTGGCGAGCTGACTGCCCGCGCTGACCGGGCGCTCTATCGGGCCAAGCGCGAAGGGCGCAACCGGGTGGTGGTGTCCGAACGGATCGAACTGAGGGTCGACCGGCTGGCCAGCTGACCGGCGGCCATGCCGCCCGCGCCCGGTCAGTTCTCGATGATCACGAACGGCGCCCAGATTGCCGGATGCGCCCCGTCGGGCACGGCCGGGTCGGCGATCAGGGCCAGTTGCGCACGGCGCAGAGCCTCGGCGCGGGGCAAGCCTTCGGTTGCACCGCGCACCGTGGCCACTGTCAGCTGGGCTGCCGCGTCGTCGCGCACCCGCCAGTGACTCAGCATCAGCCCGCGTGCCCCGGCTTGGGCGAAGGCACGGGCGAGCCCGGAATAGGCCGGTGCCATCGCGTCCTCGCCCGCGGCTGTCTCGCAGGCGGAGAGAATCACCCAGTCCGCATCGAGCCGCAGCATCGCGATTTCGCTGGCGGTGAGCAGCCCGTCACCATCGGGCCGGGCCGGGTCGACTTGCGCCAGCAGCAAGGCCGGCTCGTCGAGGCCGGGCAGCTCGCCACCAACGAGGCCATGCGTGGCAAAGGCGATCACGCCATAACGGCGTCCGCCCAGAGCTGCGATGCTTGCTTCTGACGCGGCTGCATCGGTCAGGATCAGCGGATCGGCTTCCCCCAGCGCTGCGGCGATTCCTTCAAGCTCGGTGCGGGCGCGGGGCAGGGGCGGCAAGTCGACTCCGAGCGCGGAGCGCAGGCCGGAGCCCGCAACCTGGTCCGGCAAGGCCGAGGGCGCGCCAATGCCGAGGAACCCGCCTGCGATCCGGGCCTCACCATCCGGGGCCTGCGCCGCCGGGCTGGCCGTGATCCGGACCGAGTGGCTGCGCACCAGGAACGGGGCATCGGCGAGGGGGCGGTCTGCCGCATGGGGTGCGGCCAGCAGCAAGGCGGGGGAAAGGCGCGCGAGGTATCCGCTCGCCGGGAACACCAGCCGGTCGGCCTGCGCCAGGGCGTCGCTGATCTTGCCCGGGAAAACCGCGCGGAACAGCGCATGGGCCGCCTCGCTGTCGAACTGGCCGGGCTGGCGGGCACTTTCCTGCACGCGCGCGGCGAGATCATTGAGGGCCGTCGGCGCGATAGCAGCATTGTCCCAGGTCACGCTGCCACGGGTCACCGCCAGCGTCACCGCCTTGTCCGGCAGGGCCAGCGGAAGCACCAGCATTTCGCGCTCGCCCAGGCCGGCCTGCAATTGCGCCAGCGAGGGCACTTGCGGGCGGGCGAGCGCCGCGTAGCCGGGGAAGGCTTCGTTCAGGGTGGCCTGCGCGGCCAGCGCGCTGGCTTCCGCCTCGGCCAGCGAAGCGGTGAGCCCGGCGGCGTCCGCACTGCCTTCCGCCTGCGCGCGCGTCAGTGCCTTGCCAAGGGTGGCGGCTTCCTCGCGCGCCTTTTCGAACGCGACGACCTGTTCGGCCAGGCCCTGGTCGCGGGCGAGCGTGGCGGCGGAGATGCGGGCATTGGGCACCGCCAGTTCCGACAGCAGGAACAGCTGGGCACCGTGCACGGCATCGTCCGGCGAACCTGCCGCCAGCGCGACCTCGATCAGGTCGGCGAAGGCGGCGGGCAGCACGCGCGACAGAGCGATCCGTTCGGTCTCGCTGGCTGCCAGGTCGAACATCCGGCTTTCGAATGTGCCGGTTGCGGCACGGGCCAGGGTGAGCGCCTCGTCCATCCTGCCGGCGTCAGCGAGGATCCGCGCGCGGATCAGCTCGGCACCCAGAACTTCGCTGTGATCGGCGGGCAGGCGCGCGGTCAGCAGCGCGAGGCCGGTATCGACCAGCGCCAGCGCTTCGGCGGTCGCCCCGATGCGGGCAAGATGGTCGGCCAGCTGCACCTGGCCGGTGCCGATATTGGTATCGCCCGGTTCGAGATCCTCTTCCAGCCGGGCGAGGCCCGCGCGCGCTTCGGTTACCGCTTCCTCGAGCCGCCCCTGCCGTGCGAGGATGCGGGCAAGGTTGGTGTGCGACATGCCCCGGTTGTAAGGCTGGCTGCGGCCGTGCAGCCGGTCTGCCATCGCCGCCGCCGCCCGCATCACCGTTTCCGCTTCGGGATAGAGCTCGCGCAGCTCCAGCACCCGCCCCAGCATCGACAGCGGATCGTAAATGTCGTCGACATCGCCCGAATGGAGGCGGCGCTCGAGCTCGAGGTGGCGGCGGATCAGCGGTTCGGCTTCGCCATAGCGGCCATAACGCAGCAGCACGCCGTAACTGCTGTTGAGCACGTTGCCCATCTTGGGGTGGTCGGGCGGCAGGTGGGCCAGGGCGTGGTCGCGCGCCAGCTGCATCGCGGGCAGGGTATCAGGCCGTTCGAGGAAGAACTTGACCACCCCGCACGAGGACGCGTCGTTGACGATCATCGCATGATAGGGCGACGCCGCCCGCAGGCCGAGATCCCTCGCGGTGCAGTAGCCGCCCTCCGCCGCGGGGAGATCGTTGCGGGCAAAGGCGATCCCGGCCAGCGCATTGTGCGCGATCGCCTGGTCGGCAAACGCGCTCTCACCCCGGGCAGTGGCGAACGCCAGCGCGGATCGGGCGCGCTGGTCGGCCTCGTCCAGCCGGTCCAGCTCGGTCAGCAGCAGCGCGGCATAGGCATTGAGCTCGGCGGCATAGGGCGGCGGGCTGTCCATCTGCGCGACCAGGGCATCGGCAGCCTCGATCTCGCTCCACCCTTGCGTGAACTGCTTGGCGTAGAGATGGGCGATGGCGAGCCCGAGGTGGATCTCGGCCCGCTGCACCAGCGGCTGGTCCGGCCCGGTCCGGCCTGCCGCGAACGCCTGCCACGCGGCGAGCTCGGTTTCCGGCGGGGCGAGCCGGTCGCGCGCGCGCATTTCGGCAAGAGTCGCTTCTCCGGCAGACAGCGGTGCGTGGGCAGCCGACAGGGCCAGCATGCCCGCCGCAAGCGAGCGCAGTGGAAATCGCTCGCCGAACCGTCGGTAATCTCTGCGCCGTGGCACCCATTCCCCCTCAAGCCAGTCAATCGGTGCGACCCGAAGGGATGGTAACTGCCCCGCTAACCGCTTGCAATTGCGGGAGGACGGGGAATTACCCTGTCACTGGCAAGCGAGGCATTCCTCGTAGTCGGTCTGTTCGCCCGCGCTCAGTTCGTACCTGGGCGCTTCGGCGGTGTTGTCCGCCTCGACCCCGCCCGCGAACCCGGCGCGCTGCACGCTCTTCGAGCGCAGGTAGTAGAGGCTCTTGATGCCCTTTTCCCATGCCTGGAAGTGGAGCTGCATCAGGTCCCATTTCTCGACGTCGGCGGGAATGAACAGGTTCAGGCTCTGCGCCTGGTCGATGTAGGGCGTGCGGTCGGCGGCGAATTCGAGCAGCCAGCGCTGGTCGAGTTCGAAGCTGGTCTTGTAGACCGCCTTTTCCTCCGGCGTCAGGAAGTCCAAGTGCTGGACCGATCCGCCGCGTTCGAGGATCGAGTTCCACACGTTGGTCGAATCCTTCGACTTCTCGCGCAGCAGCTTTTCCAGGTACGGGTTCTTGACCACGAAGCTGCCCGACAGCGTCTTGTGGGTGTAGATGTTGGCCGGGATCGGCTCGATGCAGGCGCTGGTGCCGCCGCAGATGATGCTGATCGACGCGGTCGGCGCGATCGCCATCTTGCAGCTGAAACGCTGCATCACGCCCATGTCCTCGGCATCGGGGCAGGGGCCGCGCTCGTTGGCGAGCAGCATCGATGCCTCGTCCGCCTTGGCGGCGATGTGCTTGAACATCTTGAGGTTCCACACCTTGGCCATCGGGCTTTCGAAGCCGATGCCCTTGGACTGGAGGAACGAGTGGAAGCCCATGACGCCGAGCCCGACCGAGCGTTCGCGGCTGGCGGAATACTTGGCGCGGGCCATTTCCGGCGGGGCGCGGTCGATATAGTCCTGCAGCACGTTGTCGAGGAAGCGCATCACGTCTTCCACGAACTGCTTGTTGCCTTCCCACTCGTCCCACTTTTCAAGGTTCAATGAGGAGAGGCAGCACACCGCGGTGCGATCCTGGCCCAGGTGGTCGCGGCCGGTGGGCAGGGTGATTTCCGAGCACAGGTTCGAGGTCGAGACCTTGAGGCCCAGGTCGCGGTGGTGCTTGGGCATCATCCGGTTCACCGTGTCGTTGAACACGATATAGGGCTCGCCGGTGGCAAGGCGGGTTTCGACCAGCTTCTGGAACAGGCTGCGCGCGTCGACCTTGCCGCGCACACTGCCGTCCTTGGGTGACTTGAGTTCGAACTCGTCGCCGTTGCGGACCGCTTCCATGAACTCGTCGGTGACGAGGACGCCGTGGTGCAGGTTCAGCGCCTTGCGGTTGAAGTCGCCCGACGGCTTGCGGATCTCGAGGAATTCCTCGATCTCCGGGTGGCTGATATCAAGATAGCAGGCTGCCGATCCGCGCCGCAGCGAACCCTGGCTGATCGCCAGAGTAAGCGAATCCATCACCCGCACGAACGGGATGATGCCGCTGGTCTTGCCGTTGAGGCCGACCGGCTCGCCGATCCCGCGGACGTTGCCCCAGTAGGTGCCGATCCCGCCGCCCTTGGAAGCGAGCCAGACGTTCTCGTTCCAGGTCCCGACGATCCCGTCGAGGCTGTCGGACACCGAGTTGAGGTAGCACGAGATCGGCAGGCCGCGGTTGGTGCCGCCGTTCGACAGCACCGGCGTTGCCGGCATGAACCACAGGTTCGAAATGTAATCGTAGAGCCGCTGGGCGTGGTCCTGATCGTCGGCATAGGCATCGGCCACCCGCGCGAACAGGTCCTGGTAGCTTTCACCGGGGAGCAGGTAGCGGTCGGTCAGCGTGTCCTTGCCGAACTCGGTCAGGTTGGCATCGCGCGCGGCGTCGGTCACGATCGTGAACCGGCGGTCCATCACTTTCTTCGAATCGGCCGAGGCGGCTTCCCTGGCGACTTCGGCCATGGCACCGGCGAGGGCTTCGCCTGCCTTGGCGGCGACCAGCGCTTCGCTGCCCTTGTCCTGCGGCCTTCTGTGTAGGGGCTGGCGGTGTCGGGGCGGGGGTTGCGGTCGTGATAGTCTGTTCGAGCCCCATGGCCGCGTCATCTCCGGTCCTGAATTCCATTGCTGTCTTGCCCCGCCTTTGTGCCCCGTTGGAACAGCGCCCGTCCGGCGCTCTTGTTCCACTTGTGTTCGACTCGGCGGAATGCTCCCGCCTAGCATGTTTTTGGTGGCCGGCGGCGGATTACTTGTCCCCCGCTCTGTCCACAGACCGGCCCGTTAAGGCCCCGCCAGCGAGCGAATCGTCCCCTTCACACAGGTTGCCCTGCACGCCCTGAACAACACGATCTTGTGGGTGTCCCCGCGATCCGAACCACTAGATACTGAATCAGGCGGGACTCGCACGCAAGAGGGTTAAGCGTCGTAAAC
>JAHDXX010000122.1 GCA_023384025.1 Sphingomonadaceae bacterium | reverse complement strand
GGCCACCAATGATACCATCAGGCTATGGTGGCCGGGTGGGGAGGCGGGACGGGAGGTCTGACACCTCTATCGTTATTGCGCCCTCAGAAGGGCAGCCAGCGCTGCTTCTTGGAAAACTTCATGTACCCGGCGTTGAGGCCCAGCCGCAGCCCGGCACCCATCCGGATCGGGATCAGCACCACGTCATCCTTGCGCAGGTAGCTGGCGGTGAGGCCGCCCACCACGTAGGCCTGCCCTTCCCCCGCCGGGAAGCGCGAATAGAGGTCTTCGCTGTCATAGAGGTTGTAGACCAGCACGAAGGTATTGGCGGCGTTGGCGCCGAAATCGAACCCGATCGACGGGCCGGTCCAGTAGACTTTCCGGTCGCCTTCGATCTTGTGGTGCAGCGTGCCCGAGCCATACCGCACGCCAACCGCAAAGGCGCCACCCGCCTCGCGCCCGACAATATAGCCGTTCGGCTGGCCCTGGTCCTTGAGCAGGCCCTGGATCATCTTGGCGAGCCCTTCGGCGCCCTTGCCGAACACCCCTTCGGCAGCACCGATCAGGTCATCCTCGCCGTAGGTCGTCGAGCCGGCTTCAGCCACGGCCACTGCATCCGGTCCGCCGGCAGGGTCGGCCCATTCCGGCGCGACGGTGGCCGCATCGGGTGCCACACCCTGCGGCGCCGTTTCGCTGAAGGTCACATCGGACTGGTCGGCATAGACCGGCTGCTCGCCCGGCTGCTCCGCCAGATCGCCATCGATCGCAAAGGCATTGGGATCCATCGTCTCGATCGACTGGGCCGCCAGCGGCGCTGCGGCGAGGGCGCCGGCCCCTGCGAACGCGGCGAGCATGCGGCGAAGGTAAGTGGCGATATTCATGGTCCCTCCAGTGGTGCGAGACGTAAACCTGCGACCTGCAAGAGAATCCCTCGCGCCTGAAGCGGCAATGAACCGGCGACGAAGCGAATCGAAAACGGGGTGAGTCGAGTCCGAACGCGGGCCAGACCGGCCCACCCACAAGAAGCGCGCACGCCCTGCGAGACCCCCTTGCCCCGCCCCCGCCCCATGGCTATAGCGCGCCCCTCGCAGCCGCTGTGCGCGCCTGCGGAGACGTGGGTGAGTGGCTGAAACCAGTTCCCTGCTAAGGAACCGTACTCTATCAGGGTACCGAGGGTTCGAATCCCTCCGTCTCCGCCACTTACCTATGAAAATAGATGGTTTTTTTCCGTTTTGGAGATGCGTTCCCTATACCGCTCCCCGATAGAAATACCGCTATGATGTAGATTTGTCCGCTGGCCAATCAGATCCGGCCATAGGGTACCGCCCAGTTTCACACCTTTGCCGGGGGGCGACCTTGGGGACCGTAGCTCAATTGCCGATCCATGTCGGCATAAGCGACAACCCCCATTTTCTACGGCTAGGCTCGTAGCCTTCTTCTAGAGGTCAAAGTCCGCGTCCGGGCGGCGATAGATGGTGCGGCGCTCGTTCCGCTCGCCTGCTTTCTCGGAACGCCACCAGCCTGCCATTTCAGGCCTATCTTTGACCTTGGATAGCGCGCGCCGGAGATATTCGTACGCGATGTCCATTCCGAATTCATTCCTGCACATCAGTAGAATTCTGACAGCAACGTAATGGTGACCTACGTCCTTGTCCGGGATTTGAGCCTGTAATATCTGAATGAAGCGATCAACAAACCTTCCGTCAGTAGCGGCGCTACAAACAATCGTTGCTATTGCAGGAGTGCTCTCGACAGGTTCGGGGACGTCTCTCGACAAGTCGGCGGATGCAAAGTGCTCCTCAATGACCGCCCGCTGGCGTTTGGAAAGGTCTGTGATCGACGGAACGAACTTCGGAAATCGATAGGCCAGCGCAATCGATCGCGCGCTCAGCTTGCCTTTTCGAATGTCGGATCGAACCATCTGCCAATGCTTTGGCAACTGCGATTTGCCAACGCGCAACACACCAGCTTTTTCCATGCGGCGGAGCTTTGTTAGTGAAATGCCAAACTCCAAATTTATGTCGTGAATATCCATGAATGCCTCGGATTTGCTTAGAAAGGTGCCGTTCGGCGCTCCTAACGCGCGCGCGCGGATCACCCTTACTGTTGAAGAAGGGATGCCAAGAGGTGAGCGAAGGGATTGGGAGGGCAATATCGGCGAGCGGGATCGGCTCTGGTGCTGGTCGATGGACACGATGACCGAACCAAAAAGTTGTCGGCTGCAAAGCGTCGAGAGCAAAGAAGGCAATCAGTGCTTGGCCGAAATTTGCTCTCGCTGGCCTTCCGATTGCCACCCGCGCCCCGAGACGACCTTTACCCTTCGCCGGTGCCAATCAGCGCCCGCAGGCTTTCGGCTGGGATGACGGTGCGCGCGCCGATCTTTCGGGTTTCGACCCGGCCTTCCCCGATCAGCTCATAGAGCTTGGTGCGGCCAATGCCGACCGCATGGCAGGCCTCGGCGATCGTGTATGCGAGTTTGGGAGTATCGAATTGTTGCATTGGAGTGTCTCCGCAAGGACGCGGGCCTGATCGCCCGGACGTTGCAGAACAGTGGATCAATCTTCGGCGCTCGGAGAAACATGGTGGGTTTTCGAGATTCCCATGCTGCCGAAAGCATAATGGGGTGGGCAATTGTTGTAATAATTCGCCACGATGAAGATTGCGGCCTTTGCTCCATACATTTCCGCAGCGCGCGCTATGTCGGCCTGCGTACTGTTGGCCTGCATCACGGAGGGATGATCGGACGCCTCTTGGTTTACCAGATCGCGCGCCGTTTTGAGTTTGGCGCGAGTTACTCCCGCAAACCATGGCCCCTTGAGAGACCTTGCTGCCTCTGCCAGCAATAGCTGCTGGTTGCGACCATCTCCGGCGTGAGCTTCTAACCACGCTTTGGCGAAGGCCGCGAGGATACCAGTCCGCACGAGACGGTTTAGCGTTCTTTTTGGGGTGCCCGTTCGAGCACGCTCACAGAATAATGGATCGAGAGAGTTGTCTTCGCGTTCCACAAGAGCTTGGACCGGCCGCAAAAGGGGAACGAGTGCCATCCTGGCTATGCCCTGATCGGCTAGAAAGTCTTCGACTGCGAGAAGCGTATCGGCGAGCGCATCGCGCTGATCCTGCAAGTTGCCCTGAAGATATAGGTTCGCGTTATCGATCAGCCGCGCATTCAGCTTTTCGATGGCTTCCCGAATTTCAGTCCGCGCCGGTCCGCGAGCAAAGCAGTCCTGAAAGGCAAGCTCGGCGGCGGCAACAAGCTGTTGCTCAGTCGGCTTGGGAAATGGTGGAGCCTTCTTCATCGCCTTCGACCGCAGATGTTTACGCCGTTCATATCCAAGAATTATTAATGTCCTGCCGGTAACTCAAGCCGGATTGGGCCGGACAATTCCGGTTCGTTTCATACTCGAAAGTTGAGAGCAGCGATGAACGCACTTAAACTCACGACGAACGCGATTTCAGTGATCGCTGCGTTGATGCTGGCGATACCAGCCAACGCCGAGCAGTCGCAGACTATCACTATGTCCAGCAGGGTCGCTCCCCAATATGTGGAAGGCGCTCTAGTAGGATGTCGGATCGGCTTCGAGGTCATACGGAACGACCCTGAGTATTCCGCTGGCGAGGTCGTTTATCTCACTGGAAGCCTTGGTCTCAATGCGTTTGAGGGTGAACAGCCAATCTTTACATTCAAACTTGGCACAACCACACTAGGAGCACATTCGACGTTCACGCCGCCAGCGGAAGTGTATCTTGTCGATGGCTATCGCACTAACGCTAGCGAGTTCATTTCAAGCGTTGAAGGGGATGATGCGGGATTTCGCCTTTTTGCTTACACCGCCGGTGACGCTTCAATGGCTGCGGCCTTGCAGAGCATCATTCAGGATCAAAGATTTGTCTTTACTTACGCGATGCAGCCTGGTGGCTTGGGTGCGAATGTACCAGTGGACCTGCGCATTGAGGACTTAAATTTAGGTGAACCAAGTCAAAGCAAATTTAGCGATAAAAACTCGAAGGAATGGACCGCTTGTGTCGAAGAGCTCGCTGTCGCAGCAGAGGCGAGATTGATTGCAAAAATGTCGGACGAAGAGCTGCTGCGAGCTTACGTAGCCGAATGTGCCAACGAGGACTATCTGGACATGTCATTTGACGATTTGCTGCGCGCAGCTGCCGATTGTGCTATTGATTAGGTGGCATGCCTGCCCGATCGATGAAAACTATGCTTTTGCGCGGATTGGTTCAACATTGCACTTCTCAATCGCAACTGCTGCGCTACCGCTGGTGCAATAGATTGCCCATTCCCCCATAAACCGCCGCCGCTTGTCGAACAGATCACCGCGCCGATAGGCTCGCTCGGTGGCGTTGCCGATCGTGTGGGCCAGCGCCATTTCTGCAACTTCGTGCGAATAGCCGGTGCATTCCGCTGCCCAATCCCGAAACGCTGACCGGAATCCGTGAACAGTTACATCTTGCTTCATCCGGCGCAGGAGCATTGCCATGGCCATGCCGGACAGCTTTTCACCGTTCAGGCTCGCAAAGCAGTGCTCGCCATCAAGCCCCTGCCTTGAGGCCAGTATCTCGACGACGCGAGGGGATAGGGGGACGCGGTGTTCCTTGCCTGCCTTCATGCGCTCGGCTGGCACCGTCCAGATGGCCTTTTCCAGATCGATCTCGTTCCAAGTCGCGCCGATCACTTCGCCAGTGCGGGCGGCGGTGAGGATTGCAAACTCCAATGCCAGCGCAGCGACCGCATCACGTTCGCGCAGCTGTGCGACAAAGGCTGGGATTGCGTCATAGGCCATTGCTTTGTGATGCCCGCGCGACAGCCTTTTGCGGGCTGGCAGGATTTGCGCTAGATGCCCGCGCCACCGTGCAGGATTTTCTCCTTGCCGAAAGCCTCTTGCCTTGGCGCTATCGAGAACGGTTTCGATACGACCACGCAAGCGGCTGGCGGTTTCGGTTTTCTCTTGCCAGATCGGTTCGATAATTTTCAGCACGTGCGGCGTGTCAATTTCCGCCACCGGCAAATCGCCGATCAGCGGATAGGCATAGGTGGCAAGAGTATTTTCCCATTGCTGGCGATGCTTGGCATTGCGCCAGCTTGGCTTGTTGGCGGCGATATAAGCCTCAGCAGAGGCTTTGAACGTGATTCCGGCTATCTTGGCGCTCTGAGCGGCTGCAAGCGCCTCAGCAGCCTCTTGCTGGCGTTCTGAGAGGGGATCGATCCCAGACTTGACCTTGAGCCGCAGTGCATCAGCCAGATCGCGCGCCTCGGAAAGTGGGATTGCGCCAGCGCCAGCCGCAGGGCCAAGCCCCAGGTCGCGCGACTTCCCTGCAATCATGTAGCGATAGACCCAAGATCGCGCGCCGCTTTCCTTGACCAGCAATTGCAATCCGCCGCCATCGGCATGGCGGCCGGGCTTTGCCGATTTGACTTTCATGGCGGTGAGCGCGTTGTGCAATTTACGGGGCATTTTCCCTCCTATCGGGGAACGGCTCCGCCTAACGAATCAAATTGTCCGCCAAAGCGCCTGTTCCCATAAAGGCACCCCTAAGCTAGTCCGGTTTTATGGGAACGCAAGCGAACAGAGGTGGATTGACCTTCGTAACGCGAACAATAAATATCTTTTTTTGGAGTGGCTTCTAGGATTGACGCGGACATATTCGGATAGTAGTTCGAATCCCTCCGTCTCCGCCATCAATGTCAGCTTTCAACCGGGCGCTTGTGCTGCAACCCGCTGCGCTTGCAGCGGGCGACGAGGGTGCCGTGCTGGTTGTAGGCGCGGTGGGCGAAGGTGACGATTCCGGCGTTGGGGCGCGACTTGCTTTCGCGCAGGTCGATCACTTCGGTCTCGATCCGCAGGGTATCGCCAATGAAGACCGGCGCTGGAAAGCGCACTTCGTCCCATCCGAGGTTGGCGATTGCCGTGCCCAGCGTCGTGTCGCCAACGGAAACGCCAACCATCAGCCCCAGGGTGAAGGTCGAGTTGACCAGGATCCGCCCATAATCGCTCGCCTGCATGTATTCGGCATCGAGATGGAGCTGGGCTGGATTGTGCGTGAGGGTGGAAAACAGCAGGTTGTCGGTCTCGGTCACCGTGCGGCGGATCGCGTGGTCGAACACCTGCCCCACTTCCAACTCGTCAAACCAGATGCCGGGCATGTCCTGTGCTCCCTCGTGCCTGTTCGAAAGGCGGTTAGCCCGATGCGCCCGGAAATGCCACCGCCCCCGCACCGGGATCGGCGCGAGGGCGGCAGTCCATCTAGCGAGGAGCGCGTCAGAAGCGCCAGGCAAGCCCGGCCGAGAGCACCCACGGATCGACCTTGTGCACGGTCTCGATCGCCAGCGTGTTGCCGGCAAACCAGCGCGCCGTGGTGTCGACGAAGTACTTCTTCGCATCGACGCTGAGCGACAGGCCCTTGTCGTTGAGCGGTACATCTGCCCCCGCCTGCAGCGCGATCCCGAACTCGTTCGACATCTTGAAGCGGGTCACGCCGAGCGGAATGGTTGCCGCGCCGGGCTTCTCGTTGATCCAGATGAAGTAGGTCGGCCCTGCGCCGATGTAGGGCTTGATCCCGCCGGCATCGAAGTGGAACTTGGCGGTGAACGTGGCCGGGATCACCTTCGCGTTCGACACCAGTTCCGCCCCGGCGGGGAGGCCCGAGACAGCATCGACATCATGCTGGGTCATGCAGCAGATCGTCTCGACCGAGAAGTTGTCGGAGAAGAAATACTCGACCGCAACCGTCGGCACGACGTTGTTGTTGGCTTCGGTCTGCGTGTTCGCCGGAAGCCCGACGATGTCGGTGTTGACCCGCTCGATCTTGCCGTCGGGCAGGACCGCGCTGGCCAGCACCTTGACCTGAAGCGGACCTTGGTCGTCCTGGGCCAGTGCCGGG
This sequence comes from Sphingomonadaceae bacterium, assembly GCA_023384025.1. Taxonomy (GTDB): domain Bacteria; phylum Pseudomonadota; class Alphaproteobacteria; order Sphingomonadales; family Sphingomonadaceae; genus 34-65-8. The sequence goes on along the minus strand of JAHDXX010000122.1, from coordinate 2,410 downwards.
GTGCTGCCGAAAGCGAATGCGGCAGCCGCCACAGCTACAGGGGCAGCGGAACGTGCCAGCAGCGCGAATTTCATGATCTTTCCCTCCGCTTCGCAGTGACTGCACCGTGCGGTCGAGGCTCTTGCGAAACGAGGCCCGATTAGGCCGGTCGAATCGGCAAGACATTGACGCAGGTCAAAGACTCATGGGCGACCCGCTTTCATAGCGGCACCATGATGCACGGCCTTCCAGCGACGGTGGAAACCCATCCGCGCGCGGTCTTCGGACCGTTCGCGCAGGCGTTCCTGCCATCGGACACACCCGACGATATCCTACCCGAACTGATGGCGATCGGCCACCTGGTCAGCCCCAAGCGGGGCTCCCGCGCCTATATCGACCCGGGGGTGGACCAGATGGTCTATGTCTCGCGCGGGGCAACCAAGCTGGTGGCGACCGCATCGGAAGGGCGCGAACAGATCGTCGCGTTCCATTTTGCCGGCGACCTGATTTCCGTCCCCGCCAATGCCCAGCACAGCTACTCGTTGCGCGCACTGGTCGACAGCCAGTTGCTGACATTTCCGACCCGCGAATTCATTGCCTGCCTCGAACGCGCGCCGGGCGTGCTGCGGCAAGTGCTCGACCGGGTGATGATCGCGCTCCACCGTTCGCGCGACAAGGCCGTCGGCCTGGGGCGCAAGAGTGCCGAGGAACGGCTCGCCAGCTTCTTCGTGGCGATGGCGGAACGGATCGGACGGACGGAAGGCAAGGTCTGCTCGCTCGACCTGCCGATGTCGCGCCGCGACATAGCCGACGCACTGGGCCTGACCATCGAGACAGTCAGCCGCCAGCTCGGACGCCTGCGCGAGCTCGGGCTGATCGAGACTTCGGGCCGGTCCGGCGTGTGCCTGCTCCAGCCCCTTGCGCTGGAAGCGCGCGCCGCCCATTACCGGCTCGCCGGATAAGCACATTCGAATTTGATCCAGGTCAAAGCAGGCTGCGTGAAGCGCGGCTAGCACCGGGACAAACGGAGGGACCATACCCATGGAATCAGTACTCGGCCGGATCGGCTTGTGGTTCGGGGTCATGTTGCTGGCGATCATCGCGATCGTCACTGCGCAGGACGCCGGTTTTGCCGCGCACGCGACAATTATCGCGATCGTGGCCTTTATCCTCATCTGGGTTACGGCGGGCAGCTACAAGCCGCTGGAACTGGCGCAGAGCCTGTTCCGGATGCCGGAAGGGCCATCCCGGTACGACGACGACATGATCCGCTGGGGCGTGATCGCCACGCTGTTCTGGGGCATGGCCGGGTTCCTGGTTGGCGTGATCATCGCGCTGCAGCTGGTGTTCCCGCAGATGAACCTGGAGCCGTGGTTGAACTTCGGCCGCCTTCGGCCGCTCCACACTTCGGCGGTGATTTTCGCGTTCGGCGGCAACGCCCTGATCGCGACAAGCTTTTACGTCGTGCAGCGCACCTGCCGCGCGCAACTTGCCTTCCCTTCGCTCGCCCGGTTCGTTTTCTGGGGCTACCAGCTGTTCATCGTGCTGGCAGCGACCGGATACCTGCTCGGCGTCACTCAGTCGCGCGAATATGCCGAGCCGGAATGGTATGTAGACTTGTGGCTGACAATCGTCTGGGTTGCCTATTTCGCGGTGTTCGTGGGTACGCTGATCAAGCGTAACGAACCGCACATTTACGTCGCCAACTGGTTCTACCTCGCTTTCATCGTCACTGTGGCGATGCTGCATATCGTCAACAACCTGGCGCTGCCGGTCAGCCTGGTCGGCGCCAAAAGCTATAGTCTGTTTGCGGGCGTGCAGGATGCACTGACGCAGTGGTGGTACGGCCACAACGCGGTCGGCTTCTTCCTCACCGCGGGCTTCCTCGCGATGATGTACTACTTCGTGCCGAAGCAGGCAGAGCGCCCGCTCTATTCCTACCGCCTGTCAATCATCCACTTCTGGAGCCTGATCTTCCTCTACATCTGGGCCGGGCCGCACCACCTGCACTACACGGCGCTGCCTGACTGGGCGCAGACGCTGGGCATGGTGTTCTCGATCATGCTGTGGATGCCCAGCTGGGGCGGCATGATCAACGGCCTGATGACGCTCAATGGCGCGTGGGACAAAGTCCGCACCGATCCGATCATCCGGATGATGGTGCTGGCCCTCGCCTTCTACGGCATGTCGACCTTCGAAGGCCCGATGATGAGCATCAAGGCCGTCAACAGCCTGAGCCACTATACCGACTGGACCATCGGCCACGTCCATTCCGGCGCGCTGGGTTGGAACGGGATGATCACGTTCGCTTGCATCTACTTCCTGGTACCGCGGCTGTGGCAGCGCGAGCGGATGTATTCGCTGAGGATGATCAACTGGCACTTCTGGCTCGCGACCATCGGCATCGTGTTCTACGCCGCCAGCATGTGGG
>JAHDXX010000121.1:2783-9329 GCA_023384025.1 Sphingomonadaceae bacterium | reverse complement strand
CGGCAGGGGAAGTGGGGGAAAAGGAGATTTGCATGATCGCTCCGGAATTCGGGTGCGGCTGCGGCCGGAGCCAGCGGGTCGCCACCCGTCGAAAAAGGATGCGATTGCGATTAGGCCGAGGGAGTGCGATAGGCAAGCCATGCTCCCCGCCGACAAGTCCATCGTGCAGGCCCGTTTTCGCCGCTTGCTGCTGGCGACCGTCCCGTTTGCCGCTTTCGCGCTCGTATCTCCCGCTGCCGTAGCGGCGCAGGACCCTGCCGACTCTGCTGCGCCGACTGAACCTCGCTCGATCGATTTCGAGGCCGATGCACTGGCTTACGAATCCGGCAGCGAGATCGTTCGCGCGAGCGGCAATGTGGTGCTGCGCAGCGAGGACCAGTCGGTCCGCGCCGATCAGGTGGTGTGGGATCGCACATCCGGCACGATCATGGCGACCGGCAATGTACGGTTCGTCGATCAGGACGGGAACCAGCTGTTCACCGAGCAGGTCGAGCTGACCGACAAGTTCGAAGCCGGCGCAATGAGCGAGCTGCTGATCGCCCTGCGCGAAGGCGGGCGGCTCGCTGCGCGTTCCGGCGAGCGGGCGGAAGATGGCACTGTCATCCTGACCGACGCGGCCTACAGCGCCTGCGCCGTGGTCGATGGTAAAGGGTGTGACCGCAATCCGAGCTGGCGGATTACAGCTGACCGGGTGGTCTACGACCCGAAGGATCGCAAGGTGCGATTCCGCGGCGCCCATCTCGAACTGTTCGGTGCGCGCATCCTGCCGATGCCGGGCCTTTCCGTGCGTACCGATGGCGGTGCGGTTTCCGGCCTGCTTATTCCGGACATCCGGGTATCGGAATCGAACGGGGTCGAGCTGTCGGGCAGCTATTACTGGCGCCTGGGCGACAACAGGGACCTGACACTCGGTGCCTACCTGTTCAGCGAAGCGCCGCCGATGGCTTCGGCACAGTGGCGGCACCTCACATCGAAGGGTGCCTACCAGATTACCGGCTACGCGACGCACAGCCAGCGCGTCTCCGATATCACCGGCGTGCCGATCCTCGAGAAAGACCCGCGCGGCTACCTGGAAGGCAATGGCCGGTTCCAGTTCGGCCCCCACTGGAGCCTGACCGGCTCAATCCGGGTAGCCAGCGACCGCACCTTCCTGCGCCGCTACGACATCAGCCGCGATGACCGGCTGCGCTCCACTTTCGCGCTGGAGCGGATCGACGATCGCTCGTTCCTGGCTGTCGAAGGCTGGGCGACGCAGACGCTCCGTCTGGGGCAGCCGCAGGGGCAGGTGCCGGTCGCGCTGCCGGTGATCGACTATCGTCGCCGGTTCGACGATCCTACCGGGCTCGGCGGAACTCTCGAACTCCAGCTCAACACGCTCGCGATCAGCCGCGACGTTGGTCAGGACACGCAGCGGGCCTTTGCCGGAGCACGATGGGATCTGCGCCGGGTCACCTCGCTGGGCCAGCTGGTCACCCTGACCGGGCTGGTGCGCGGCGACGTCTACCATTCCGACGAGAACGGGCTGACCGCCACGGCAGTCTATCGCGGCAATCCGGGCTGGGAAGGCCGCGGCGTCGCACTGGGCGCACTCGACCTGCAATGGCCGTTCGTAGGCGAGGCGTTCGGCGGCACCCAGGTGCTGACCCCAAGGGTGCAGCTGGTGGCAAGCCCACCCATCCGCAATCTTGCCATTCCCAACGAAGATGCCCGGGCCATCGACCTGGAAGACTCCAACCTTTTCGCGCTCAACCGCTTCCCCGGCTACGACCGGCTGGAAGACGGTGCCCGGGTGACTTACGGCTTCGACTGGGAACTGCAGATCCCCGACTGGCGCATCCGCTCCACCATCGGCCAATCCTACCGGCTCGACAACATCCCGCTGGTGCTGGTCGACGGCACCGGCCTCAGCGACCGGGTGTCGGACTTCGTCGGGCGCACTGAAGTGCGCTACAAGGACTTCATCAAGCTGACCCACCGCTTCCGGCTCGACAAGGACAGCCTGTCCGTGCGCCGCAACGAGTTCGACGCCACGGTCGGCACGCGCCGGACTTACGCCGAAGTCGGCTACCTGCGGCTCAACCGCGACATTGCGGCCGGCATCGAGGACTTGCAGGACCGCGAGGAACTGCGTCTCTCCGCCCGCGTCGCCTTCGCCCGCTACTGGTCGGTGTTCGGCTCAGGCGTGTTCAACCTGACCGACCGCAACGAGGACCCGACCCTGACCTCCGACGGGTTCGACCCGGTTCGCACCCGACTGGGTGTCGCTTACCAGGACGACTGCCTTGAAATGGGGCTGACCTGGCGGCGCGATTATATCGACAATGGCGATGCCCAGCGTGGCAACACCTTCCAGATCTATTTCTCGCTTCGCAACCTCGGGTTCCGCTAGAGCACTTTCCGACCATTCAGGGTCACCCTGAATGGTCGGAAAGTACTTTAAGCCAAGGGACATCCTTGCCGGAGCGATTGTCGATCCGCATCAAACCGGCTATCCGGCAGCACACTCAGCCCGCGTTCAGCCTCGATCGGGCAGTGGCGCGGGCTCACTCATTAGGCCGCGCACAAGGCGCGCAACGGACGGAATGAAACTGGTGAAAGCACTCACGATTGGCCGCTTCCTTGGCACCCTTGCCACCATCAGCCTCGTTGCGGCCCCTGTCGCGGCTCAGGCACAGGACGCTGCCAACCCCCTCGGCATCCCGGCAGACGTCAGCATCCTGCGGCAGAACGATCCCAACAGCCGCAAGCCGACCGCTGTGGTCAACGGCTCCGTCATCACCGGAACCGACGTGGATCAGCGCGTCGCGCTGGTCACCGCCGCCTCGCAGGGTCAGCTTCCGCCGGAGGAAATGGCGCGCCTGCGGATGCAGGTGCTGCGCAACCTGATCGACGAGACACTGCAGATCCAGGAAGCCGCTGCGCAGGAAATCGAAGTCACCCAGGCTGATGTCGACGCGCGTTATGCCGATGTCGCCAGCCGCAATTTCGGCGCCGACACCAAGGCGATGGACGCCTATCTCGCTTCGGTCGGCTCCAGCCCTGCGGCGCTCAAGCGCCAGATCCAGGGCGAAATCGCCTGGCAGCGCCTGCTTGGCCGCAATGTCACGCCGTTCATCAACGTCTCCGACGAAGAAGTGCGCGAAGTGCTCAAGCGGCTCGAGGAATCGCGCGGCAGCGACGAATACCGCGTGGGCGAGATTTTCCTCTCCTCCACTCCCGAAACGCATGGTGCCGTTGGCGAGAATGCGGTGCGTATCGTCGAGCAGCTGCGCCAGGGCGGCAGCTTTGTCGCCTATGCCCGCCAGTTCTCCGAAGCGACCACTGCTGCGGTGGGCGGCGATCTGGGATGGATCCGCCTGCCCCAGCTCCAGTCACCCCAGCTTGAGGCAATCGTGCGCGAGATGCAGCCGGGCCAGTTGCAGGGGCCGGTGGAAATTCCCGGCGGGTTCTGGATCGTCTACCTGATTGACCGGCGCAAGGTGCTGATGGCGGACCCGCGCGATGCCGTGCTCAGCCTCAAACAGGTTGCGATCGGCTTCCCGGCCGGAATCAGCGAAGCAGATGCCACCGCCCGGATCGATGCCTTCAACCTGGCGGTGCAGTCGATCCGCGGTTGCGGCGATGTTGAACGCGCGGCTGAAACGGTCGGGGCAGACGTTGTGACCAATGACGAGATCAAGGTTGGCCAGCTGCCGCCACAGCTGCAGAACGCCATGCTGCAAATGCAGGTGGGCGAAGCGACCCCGCTGTTCGGCTCGGTGGAAGACGGGGTTCGCACGCTGGTCCTGTGCGGTCGCGACGACCCGCAGACCGAAGGCGGCCCTGATTTCGACACCATGCTCGCGCAGCTGGAAGACGAGCGCATCAACAAGCGCGCCCAGCGCTACCTGCGCGACCTGCGCAGCGACGCCTTCATCGAATACAATTGACCGCTGCCATGCGACCCCTCGCCGTATCGCTGGGCGATCCGGCGGGGATCGGGCCGGAAATCATCGCGCAGAGCTGGCTTCGCCGCGCGGAAGCCGGACTTGCCCCGTTCGTTGTCCTCGGCGGCGGCGCGGTGCTCGGCGCGGCGGCAAGGGCACGCGGGCTCGATTGCCCGGTCATCGCTGTCGATGCGGTCGAAGACGCCCCCGCTGCCTTTGCCCGTGGCATCCCGGTGCTGGGCGAAGCCGACTGCCCCTACCGCCCCGGCGAGCCGGACGACGAAGGCGCGGCGCTGGCGATGCATTCGCTGGCCGAGGCGACCCGCCTTGCCTTGCTCGGCACCGCGGTCGGGGTTGTCACCGCGCCCGTGGCCAAGGCGCAATTGGCCAAGGTCGGGTTCGAATTCCCCGGCCAGACCGAATTCCTCGCGATCGCCTGCGGCCTTGCGGCCGAAAACGCGGTGATGATGCTCGCCGGGCCAAGCCTGCGCACGGTGCCGCTGACGGTCCATTGTGCCCTCGCCGAAGTGCCTGCCCGCCTCTCGACTGCGCTGATCTGCGCCAAGGCGCGGACGGTTGCGGCAGCCCTGCGGCGCGATTTCGGGATTGCCGAGCCGCGCATCGCGATGTGCGGGCTTAATCCCCACGCGGGCGAAGGCGGCAAGTTCGGGACCGAGGAGCGCGACGTGATCGAACCGGCCATCGCGCGACTACGCGAGGAAGGCCTCGCTGTCACCGGCCCGCATCCGGCCGATGCCCTGTTCACCCCGCGCGCCCGCGCGACCTACGATGCGGCGCTGTGCATGTATCACGACCAGGCGCTGATCCCGATCAAGGCGCTCGATTTCGACGAAGGGGTCAATGTGACCCTCGGCCTGCCGATCGTGCGCACCAGCCCCGATCACGGCACCGCGTTCGACATTGCCGGCAAGGGGCTGGCCGATCCCGGTGCGATGATCGCGGCGCTGCGCATGGCCGGCGAGATTGCGCGAAAACGCTCTACCCGGTAAACCCGTTCGGGCTGAGCTTGTCGAAGCCCCGCACTTTCATCTAGCGCAGCAAATGAAGTTGAAGGGCGGCCCTTCGACAGGCTCAGGGCGAACGGTTTTGATTGATTTACCCCCTCTCAGGGACGTCATCGCACGCCACGGCCTCTCGGCGAGCAAGGCCCTGGGGCAGAATTTCCTGTTCGACGCACAGTTGCTTGACCGGATTGCGGCAATCCCCGGTGATCTTGCCGGGAGCCAAGTGCTGGAGATCGGCCCCGGCCCCGGCGGACTGACCCGCGCGCTGCTTCGCGCCGGGGCGCAGGTGACCGCGATCGAGATGGACCGCCGCTGCCTGCCCGCGCTGGCAGAGCTGAGCGAGGCCTATCCGGGCAAGCTGCGGGTGATCGAGGGCGACGCGACCAAGGTCGCCCACGGAATCGAGGGGCCGTTCCACGTGGTCGCCAACCTGCCCTACAATGTCGGCACCGCGCTGTTCGTCGGCTGGCTGTCAGGGGAGGCATGGCCACCGCAATGGGCCTCGCTGACGCTGATGTTCCAGCTGGAAGTGGCCCAGCGGATCGTCGCTCCGGCGGGGAACGATGCCTATGGGCGGCTCGCGGTACTGGCCCAGTGGCGCAGCGAGGCAAAGCTGGCGATGAAGGTCCACCGCAGCGCCTTCACCCCGCCGCCCAAGGTGATGAGCGCGGTGGTCCACCTGACCCCCGCCGCCATGCCCGAAGGGGTCAGCGCGCGCACTCTGGAACGCCTGACCGAAGCGGCCTTCGGCCAGCGCCGCAAGATGCTGCGCCAGAGCCTGAAGGGCGTGCCGGGGGCACTGGACGCGCTGGCCGCGGTCGGGATCGACGAAACCCGGCGCGCGGAGACTTTGAGCGTCGGGGAGTTTGTGAGCGTCGCGCGGGTGTTGACTTCGTAAGGTCTAATGACCGCACGACTGAATGCCCACTCGGCCTGCGGCGGCGATCAGATCTTTGTCCCGAGTTGCAAGCGGAACACTGCGCGCAAGGGCGAGTTGAAGGTAGGCAGCGTCGTAAACAGTCAAACCCTGCTGCCGCGCCAATTCCAACGTTCCAAGCAAGGTAGCGGAAGAAGTGTCGTCATCTATCGCGATCGGGAGACGCGATAGGCGTTCGATTGACTGCGTTACGAACGCCACAGAACATCGCCCACGGCGCTCACTGGCAAGGAGGACATTGGCAACTTCGCATTGCCACAGCGAAGGAACGATCGCACCCTCTTCCACGACAAGATCTGCAACTGACTGCGCAGGCTCATCCAGTTCGTCGTCAAACAACCACGCTATGGCAACCGACGCGTCGACCACCACGGCCATCAGGGCCGCCCCTCGTCGCGCAGCTCCCGGACCGAAAGTCCGCCGAGCCGTACTCCAACGGCCGCAGCACGGATTTCCGCCATTGCCGCTCGTGCCTGCTGCCGCGTTGCTTCCCGGTCCGCATCGGGTCTGACCTGGATACTCCCGTCGATATTCTCGATTTCAACAGCATCGCCTTCGCGCAAACCGGCGGCGCGCGCCACATCCATGGGCACACGAATTGCGAGGCTCTTGCCCCATCGACCAACTGTGACACGCGACATGTAAACTCCTCCAACTG
>JAHDXX010000121.1:0-2773 GCA_023384025.1 Sphingomonadaceae bacterium | reverse complement strand
AATATCATAGGATATTCCAACCGAGATGCAAGTTTATCACCCCGCCTTCTTTACCTGCCGCCAGTGGTGCAGCAGCGGCTCGGTGTAACCGCTCGGCTGCTCGACGCCCCTGAACACCAGGTCGCAGGCGGCGCGGAAGGCCGGGGCGTCTTCGTTGCCGGTGAGCGGCTCGTAGAAAGGATCGCCCGCGTTCTGCGCGTCGACCTTGGCCGCCATGCGCCGGAGCGAATCCATCACCTGTTCTTCCGTGCACACACCGTGGAGCAGCCAGTTGGCCATGTGCTGGCTGGAAATGCGCAGCGTGGCGCGGTCTTCCATCAGGCCGACGTCGTTGATGTCGGGCACCTTGGAGCAGCCGACCCCGGCGTCGATCCAGCGCACCACATAGCCGAGCAGGCCCTGTGCGTTGTTGTCGAGTTCGGCGCGCACTTCCTCCTCGGACCAGTTGGTGCCCTCGGCCAAGGGAATCGCCAGCAGCTCGTCGAGCGGCGGGATGTCGCCCAGTTCCTTCTGCACCTCGAACACATCGCACTGGTGGTAATGCAGCGCGTGGAGCGTGGCGGCGGTCGGGCTCGGCACCCAGGCGGTGTTGGCCCCGGCTTTCAGGTGGCCGATCTTCTCGACCATCATCTGCCCCATCAGGTCCGGCGCGGCCCACATGCCCTTGCCGATCTGCGCGCGGCCCGAGAGGCCATGCTTCAGTCCGATGCCGACATTGCGCTTCTCGTACGATGCCAACCAGCCGCTGGTCTTCATCGCGCCCTTGCGGATCATCGGTCCGGCCTGCATCGAGGTGTGGATCTCGTCCCCGGTGCGGTCGAGGAAGCCGGTGTTGATGAACACGATACGGTCCTTCACCGCGTGGATGCAGGCGGCAAGGTTGGCGCTGGTGCGGCGTTCCTCGTCCATCACCCCGACCTTGATCGTGTGGCGCGGCAGTTCGAGCAGATCCTCAACCGCGTCGAACAGGTCATTGGTAAACTTGCATTCTTCCGGGCCATGCTGCTTCGGCTTGACGATGTATATGCTGCCATGCCGGCTGTTCTTCCACCGCCCGGCCCCGCGCACGTCGAGCGCGCCGATCGCGCTGGTGAAGACCGCGTCCATGATGCCCTCGGGGATCTCGCTGCCGTCGCCAAGCAGGATCGCGGGGTTGGTCATCAGGTGCCCGACATTGCGGACAAACAGCAGGCTGCGGCCCTTCAGACTGTGCTCCGAACCGTCCGGCGCGGTGTACCGCTTGTCGTCTTCCAGCCGCCGGGTCAGCGTGCGCCCGCCCTTCTCGAAGCTCTCTTCGAGATCGCCGCGCATCAGGCCGAGCCAGTTGGTATAGGCGAGCGTCTTGTCCTCGCCATCGACCGCCGCAACAGAGTCCTCGCAGTCGCAGATCGTGGTCAGCGCGGATTCGAGGATGATGTCGGCAATGCCGAAGCTGCTTTTCGCCCCGACCGGGTGATTGCGGTCGACAACGATTTCGATGTGCAGCCCGTTGCTGACGAAGAAATAGCTGGCCCGGCCGGTCTCCGCGTCCCTCGTGCTGCCGACAAACTGGCGCCGGTTTTGAAGGAACTCGGTTCCGAAGCTGGGAGTGTATTCCCAGCTCGGGGAATTGTCGCGCGGGACGCAAAGAGGGAGGGCTTCGTCAAGGAACTGCCATCCGCGGGCGATCACGGCTGCGCCGCGCTGCTCATCATAGCCACCCTGGCGCGCCGGCGGCGCATCGAGCGCATCCGTGCCATAGAGCGCGTCGTAGAGGCTGCCCCAGCGCGCATTGGCGGCGTTGAGCAGGAAGCGCGCGTTGAGGATCGGCACCACCAGCTGCGGCCCGGCCATGGTCGCGATTTCGGCGTCGACGTTCTGCGTCCCGATGGTGAATTCGCCCGGTTCGGGAACGAGATAGCCGATCGATTCGAGGAACGCGCGATAGGCTGCCGCGTCGTGCGGCTGCCCGCGCCGTTCGGTGTGCCATGCGTCGATCTGCGCCTGCAGCGCGTCGCGTTTCGCCAGCAGCGCGCGGTTTTCCGGCACGAACCGGTCGAGCAGCGCGGCAAAGCCCTGCCAGAACGCGTCCGCATCCTGCCCGAGCACGGGCAGCACTTGCTGCTCCAGCAACTGGGCAAGTCCGGGGTAAACCTGCAATCCGGCGCGGGTGGTGTAGTCGGTCATCTGTCCTCACTTCGGGTTGTGCACAGCGGCAGACCGGCAGCCTGTGCCGCCAGTCGGTTTGAATCGCAATGCCCGGGGAGGACGGGTGTGCCTATGTCGTTGTCTTGCCGCGATTGCAACCCTTCCGAACCCGTCACCCCGGACTTGATCCGGGGTCCCGCTTTCTTTGGGGCTCGCACATATCGGCCAGCAAGCGGGACCCCGGCTCGGGGGCCGGGGTGACGTAGTGGGAAAAGGGTGGCAGGGGTGGAAAGCAGGCCAATGCCCCGCTAGAGCCGGTTGCGAATGAAACCGGATACCGCCCCCGACGCGCTTGCCGCGATGATCGACCAGCAGGCGATGCTCGCGCAGGTGCAGGCATGGGGCGCGATCAACACCGGCACCGCCAACCTTGCGGGGCTGGAAGCGCTATCGGGCACGCTGGCCGAAGCCTTCAGCGCACTGCCCGGGGAGGTCGAGTTCGTCGAGCCCGCCCCGGTCACGTCAGTCAACGTGGCGGGGCAGGAAGTGGAGCAAGCGTTCGGGCGGCACGTGGTGCTGCGGGTGCGCCCCGAGGCAGGGCGGCGCCTGCTGCTGACCGGGCACATGGACACCGTGTTCCCCGCCG
>JAHDXX010000120.1 GCA_023384025.1 Sphingomonadaceae bacterium | reverse complement strand
CGGCGTGAGAGCCGCCTCGATCACCAGCCCAGTCACCACCAGCATGACAAGCCGGCGACCCTGGCGCGACAGCCACCACTCCTCGCGCGGGGCGAGGAAGGCCTTGACCGGCCTGCTCTCGTGCAGGGCGACGATGGCGAGGACAGCGGCGAAGCTCATCTGGAAGCTTGGGCCGATCAGCGCCTCGGGCCACAGCAGCAGAACGGCGAATGCCGCCACCGCGAGCATCCGGATCGAGAGGGGTTCCCTGCCGATGGCCAGCGCGGCCAGCACCAGCAGCGCCCCGATGCAACTGCGTACGGTCGGCACCTCGGCGCCGGTCAGCAAGGTGTAGCCGATCCCGGCCATCGCCGCCGCGCCCGCCGCCACCAGGGGAATCCGGAACCGAAGCGCAAACCACGGCCACAGTGCCAGCAGCTTGGCCATCAGGAAATAGGCGGCTGCGATCACGGCACTTACGTGGACGCCGCTGATCGAAAGCAGGTGCGTGAGCCCTGAATCCCGCATCGCGACGTCATCGGCTTCCGTGATCGATCCGCGGTCTCCGCTGGCGAAAGCCGCCGCGATTGCCCCTTCCGAACCGGTGACCCGTTCGCGGACATGCCCCGCGAGCGAGCGCTGGAGCGAGGCGAGTCCACCCTGCCGTAACGCTGGCTCCAGGACAGAAACCGGGCCGATGGCGGAACCGGTCGCCGCCAGCCCGTCGAACCAGGCGCGCCGGGCGAAATCATAACCGCCGGGCACCAGCGGCGGCGCGGGAGGTGAAAGACGCGCGCGCAGGCGCACGATCGCGCCTTCGGTCATTTCGCCTGAGGCCTGCTCAAGCGGCACATTGACCCGGACCTTGCGGGCTGCCCCGCTGGTCGCATCACGAATCGCCAGAATGAGTCGGACACGTCCTTCCGCTGCCTGCTCCTGCCGATCGAGCACCCGCCCTTCGATTACGGAAACAACGGGGCGTTCTATCGGTTCGGCTCCGACCAGTCCGGACTTCACCCAGACCGCTCCCACCCCTCCCGCGAGCGCCAGCGAGAGGCTCACGATCGCCAGCCGCAGCCCGCTACGTCCTGCGTCATGGCGCCAGATCGCCGCCGCAGCAATGGCTGCGAGCATGGCCAATCCGATCACCGCTGACCACTGCCACGGGCTGGCCAGCAGGAACCAGGCCCCGATCCCGGTGGCAAAGGCAACCGTCAGCCACGGGGCCCGGTCGAACCCGGCATGGCTTACAAAGTGCTCCGCGCGATCCGCAAGGCTGGACAAGCGCACGGCCTTGCGCCAAGTGCGCTGCACTGCAGCATCGGGCAGTTCCGGCCCTTCCCCCATGGGCACGAGAGGCGCGGTGCTGATCGCCATATGACAATAGGAAAGGAAACCGGCGTTCATGGCAAGCGATAGCGGCAACGCGGCCGGTCCGGTGGTCACGCGGTTCGCGCCTTCGCCGACCGGTTACCTGCACATTGGCGGCGCCCGTACGGCGCTGTTCAACTGGCTTTATGCGCGCCACCATGGCGGCAAGGTGCTGCTCCGGATCGAGGATACCGACCTCAAGCGCAGCACAAAGGACGCGATCGACAAGATCCTCGAAGGCCTCGCCTGGCTAGGCCTGGACTTCGACGCCGAACCGGTGTTCCAGACGCAACGCGCCGGGAGGCACGCCGAGGTCGCGCACAGCCTGTTGGCCGCAGGGCATGCCTACAAGTGCTTCGCAACCCCCGAAGAGCTGGAAGCGATGCGCGAGGAACAGCGTCGCAACAAGCAACCGTTGCGCTATGATGGGCGCTGGCGCGATCGCGATCCATCGGAGGCACCGGAAGGTGCCTGAAGACCCCCAACGACGGCGCAACGACGATTGTCGCCCGCGTCCAGGGCGAAGTCACGGTCCAGAACGCCGAAATCGATGACTACATTCTGCTGCGCGCAGACGGCACGCCGACTTACATGCTCGCCGTGGTGGTCGATGATCACGACATGGGGGTGACCCATGTGATCCGCGGTGACGACCATCTCAACAACGCCTTCCGGCAACTGCCGATCATCCGTGCGATGGACGCAATCGAAGGCGGTTGGCCCGACCCGGTCTATGCCCATGTGCCCCTGATCCACGGCCCGGACGGAGCCAAGATGTCCAAGCGGCATGGTGCAGTCGGGGTGGAGGCCTATCGGGACGAGATGGGCGTCTTGCCCGAGGCTTTGTTCAACTACCTGCTCCGCCTTGGCTGGGGGCACGGTGACCGGGAAGAAATATCGCGCGAAGAGGCAATTGCCCTGTTCGATCTCGACGGGGTCGGGCGGAGCCCCTCGCGGTTCGACCTGAAGAAGCTCCAGCATCTCAATGGCCACTATATCCGCGAGGCCGAGGACAGCAGGCTGGCAGAGATCGTGGCCAGGCAGCTTGGGCCGGATAGTGACGTGGACCGGCTGGTCCGGGCCATGCCGGTGCTCAAGCCGCGTGCCCGCGATACCAATGAACTCGCAGAGGGTGCGGCCTTCCTGTTCGCCCGGCGACCGCTGGCAATGAACGAAAAGGCGGCCGCCTTGCTTGACGATGCCGGCCGCGCCTTGCTGACGACAATTGCGGGCCGCCTCGCCGCTGAAAACGACTGGACAAGCGAAGCGCTGGAAGCCACTACCAAGGCTCTCGCCGAGGAGCTCGGACTGGGTCTCGGCAAGCTGGCGCAGCCAATGCGTGCCGCGCTGACCGGTACAACAACGTCGCCCGGTATTTTCGATGTGCTGGTCCTGCTGGGACGGGAAGAGTCGCTCGCGCGGATTGAGGCTCAGGCGGCCTGAAGCAGAGCTGACGACAGGGGTAAGAAGGAGAAGCAAGGTGTCGGACAAAATCGCTAAACTGGAAATCGGTGGCCAGACCCACGAATATCCGGTCCTCGAAGGCAGCGTCGGTCCCGATGTGATCGATATCCGCAAGCTCTATGGCCAGACCGGTGCCTTCACTTTCGACCCCGGTTTCACTTCGACCGCGAGTTGCGAAAGCGCCCTCACCTACATCGATGGCGAGGAAGGCGTGCTCCTCCACCGGGGCTATCCGATCGGCCAACTGGCAGAGCATTCGAGCTTCATGGAAGTCAGCTACCTGCTGCTGAACGGCGAACTCCCCAGCGCGCAGGAACTGTCGGACTTCGAGAACACCATCACCCGCCACACCATGCTGCACGAGCAGCTGGCCACGTTCTATCGCGGGTTCCGTCGCGATGCGCACCCGATGGCGATCATGTGCGGCGTCGTGGGGGCACTGTCGGCGTTCTACCACGACAGCACCGACATTTCCGATCCGCACCAGCGCAAGATTGCCAGCCACCGCCTGATTGCCAAGATGCCGACGATTGCGGCGATGGCGTACAAGTACTCGGTCGGCCAGCCGTTCATGTATCCCAAGAACGACCTCAGCTACACCGGCAACTTCCTGCGCATGACCTTCGGCGTTCCGGCTGAGGAGTACGAGCTGCATCCGGCTGTCGAACGGGCGATGGATCGCATCTTCATCCTGCACGCCGACCACGAACAGAACGCTTCGACGTCGACCGTGCGCCTCGCAGGTTCCTCGGGCGCCAACCCGTTCGCTTGCATCGCGGCCGGTATTGCCTGCCTGTGGGGCCCGGCTCATGGCGGTGCCAACGAAGCGGCGCTCAACATGCTGCAGGAAATCGGCACCCCTGACCGTATCCAGCACTATATCGACCGCGCCAAGGACAAGAACGATCCGTTCCGCCTGATGGGCTTTGGCCACCGGGTCTACAAGAACTACGACCCCCGCGCGACTGTGATGCAGAAGACCGTGCGCGAGGTGTTCGATGCACTCAAGGTCACCGACCCCGTGTTCGAGACCGCGCTGCGGCTTGAGGAAATCGCGCTGAGTGACCCCTACTTTGCCGAGAAGAAGCTGTTCCCCAACGTCGACTTCTACTCGGGCATCATCCTGTCGGCGATCGGCTTCCCGACTACGATGTTCACCGCGCTGTTCGCGCTGGCCCGCACCGTGGGCTGGGTCGCGCAGTGGAACGAGATGATTTCCGATCCCGGCCAGAAGATCGGTCGTCCGCGCCAGCTTTACACCGGCCCGACCGAGCGCGACTACGTGGCGATCGACAAGCGCTGACCGCTCAGCGCGGTTTCTTGCGACTGTCCTGGAGGGCAGGGAGAGCCAGCGTAAAGCAGGCGCCCTGCCCCGGCTCGCTGACGACCGACAATTCGCCGCCCATGGCATGGGCCAGCTTTCGCGAAATGTAGAGACCGAGCCCGGAACCGCCATCGCCGCTCCGGCCAAGCCGTTCGAACTTGGCGAAAATCGCTTCCTGCTGGT
This sequence comes from Sphingomonadaceae bacterium, assembly GCA_023384025.1. GTDB lineage: Bacteria > Pseudomonadota > Alphaproteobacteria > Sphingomonadales > Sphingomonadaceae > 34-65-8. The sequence goes on along the minus strand of JAHDXX010000120.1, from coordinate 5,012 downwards.
CCGGTTCAAGTCCCGGTCCCTGGTCGATCACGCAGACAAGTGACTGGGTGCCCTTGCGAGCAACCCGCACGTTAACCGATGAGTTCTGCGGCGAATAGCGGATCGCGTTGCCAATCAGGTTGAGCAAGACCTGCAGGACCCGGCGAAACTCGCCGATGGCCAGCACCGGCGCAATCCCGCCTTCGATTTCCAGCGTGATGTTCCGCTCGCGCGCGCGCACGCCGAGGATTCCGGTCGCACGCTTGACGATGTCCATCAGGTCGACCCGGTCGGGTGCAGTGGTGAAATTGTCCGCTTCCACGACCTCGAGGTCGGCAAGGTCGTCAAGGAGCGACAGCAAATGCTGGCCGGCCGAGGCGATATCGGCAGCATATTGGCTGTATTCGTCCGACAAAGGGCCGGCGAGCCGCGACCGGATGGTCTCGGCATTGGCGATGATCCGCGCAATCGGCTTGCGCAGCACCGGCGACAGTTCGCGTCCTATCCGGCGATCCACCTGGGCAGGCTCGGCAACGGTCTTGCTTGGCCTTGCCAGAGGCCTGTCAGCAACGAGATAGAGCTCGAAACCGGCGCTTCCAGCCACCGGGCGACCAAGCGGGACCAGGGCACTGGTCCATTCCCGATCGGAGCCATCGATCCGGCATTTGGCGCCATCCAGCAGGCGCCAGTGCAGCGGCTGTCGATGGCTGCTCTGCGCCAGTTCGACAAAATCGGTCCATGGCTTGCCCAGACCTGCCCGCATCGAGGCGACCGCCTGAGCCAGATCGGCGGCATGCGCATCGACTGCGAGCAACCGCTGGCCAGGGTCAAGACGGGCAGTCAACTCGGCTGTCGCGCGATCGATTTCCAGCCTTCGGCGCGTCGTGATATCGTCGCTTTCGGGCGCAACCTGGCTGACCTGCCAACTGGCAACCGCGATATCGCAGCCGCTGGCACGCTGACCGGCAGAGGGAGCAATTTCGACCCATGCTTCGATCCGTTCGTCTCCGTCGACAGCGGAAATCAGCCTTGCGAGACGGAGCCCGTATTGGCGCGATTTGCGCACCAGCGCGAGCAATTCCGGGATTGCCACGATACCGGGGATTTCGCCGCCACAGCGTCGCTGAAGGCTCGCCAACGGCTCCTGCGCTTCGGTCAGGCAGTCTTCGCCATCGGTCCGGGCATGCGCCAGGGTGGTATAGGACTTTCCCGCCATGCTTCAGCCAGCAACCCGCCGCCCCGACGCGGCAAGCAAGCCGGCGGCCCGGTCTCCGCGAAGGAATTCGAACCCTTCCGGCAGGGCGACCTCGGGGTGAAGGTAGACGAACTGTTCCTCTACTTCCTTCGGATTGAGTCCGGCAGCCCGCAAGGCAAGCGCAAGCCGCGCCAGCTGGCTATCGTTGGTGGCAATGACGGTAAGGTCGCGGTCCTGCCGGGAAGCAGCAGCAAGCGCGGAGGCGAACAAGGCGACCCCCGCGTGGCTTACTGACAGCGCAGCCGAGATGCCGGCCCCAAGCGATGACACAATACGGCTTAGCAGCCCGGCGCGGGAATTGCCTTCGTCATAGGTGATACGCAGGCGCTGCTCTGCGTCGGCTGCTTCAGGGGTATCGCCCTGTTCATGCCCCGCCATTGTTCGCCAGGACGTCAGAACGAAGTGGTAGAGGTCAGCTGGCAGCTCGTTGATCGGCAGCTCCATCCGGCGCTGCTGCTGCATGAACCGGGCTTGCGCGGCGAGCAATGTCATGGCCGCGCTGGCCGTCGCCTGATCATCCGAGGCAATGAGCGCCTGCATCAACGGGCTGAGGACGGGGTCGATCCCGCTTCGTTGCTCCAGCCGCTTGGCAAGCTGGTATTCCAGCGCCTGCGCATGGCAGTGGACGAGAAAATGGATGTTGCCCGATAGTTCGGCGGTAAGCTGCGCCTCTGCTGCTGTGTCGGGCTCCTGTTGTGCACTCTGTCCGGGATCGCCCGGCGCACGAAGCACCTGGCGTGCCACGTCGGCAACCATACCCCTGACGCGCGCCACGATCTCGTCGCTGAACAGCGAATTGTCATGCTGGGCCAGCAAATGCCCGAGGATCGGTCCGATGGTGCCAAGCACGATGTCGCCGTGCGCCAGGTCTTCCCGCAAGACGGCTTCGACTGGCATCGCATCGGCAGGGGGCTGGCGGTTGTGGTCCATCATCGTGCTTTAGCGTGGCTGTGGTTAAGCCACCGTTAGCCTATCTCGGCCGGTTGCGACGAAAAGTGCAGCGAGCAATGCCAGCGACAGGGCCTGGATGATCAGGGCCGCGGCCCACATGGAAGCGCCCAACGCGATCAGGAGCAGGATCGCAGCCCGCTCTTTGCCCAGGTCCCGTAACCATGGTGGCGTGGCCTGTGAACACACGAACAGAACCCCGAGCAGGACGAGCGTGGGGTAGATCGTGTCGGACTCGCTCGAGGCGATCATGATCGCCAGCAAGGCCAGGTCAGCCAGCAGAGGCACAAGGCGGCGGGCCATGCCTGCTTCCGTGCCGGTCGCCTCATTGGCCATCATCCGGACCAAACCGATCACCCGAAGCGCAAGGGTAGCAAAAACCAGGCTCAACAGGGCAAATGACAAACTGCCAAAATACGCCGCCACACCGGCAGCGAGGAAGCCGGTTGCCGCTGCAACCACCAGACTGGCACGCTGCGCAGGTTTTCGCAGGAGATCCTCTGCGTTGCGCAGCGCAAACCGGTCTGCGAGCGCATTTCCCGGGGCGGTCCAGCCAGAGGGTTTGACGCGGCGCAGGAGCAGGGCTCGCCCTGCTGTGGAGGCGGCTACAGCGCTGTCGATCCGCCACCAGTCGCCATTGGTCAGCATTTCCGCCGGGACAGGGACAGGCGGATGGCCACTTTGCAGAGCGCTCCGCATGAGCGCGGCCAGCGGGTCGATGTCTTCGGGCAAGTCCGCGAGCCGTTCGATCTCGCCACCATGGCAGCGCACCACCCCTGTCCAGCACCGGTCGCGGTCGAGGCGTTCGTAACCGGCAGGCAGACCCTGCTCCGCCGGAAAGACCAGCACTCCAGGTCCGCTCGCCACCTGCGCTGCGCACGTCGCCATGTCGGGGAGAATGCCATCACCGATGGCAATGATCTCGTCATTGACGTCGATCAGCGACCCAAGGCTTCTTGCGTTTCGCACTGTGTGAAACCGCGCCCCTGCACGTTCGACCATGTGCTGGACTGATACAACCTCCGGGGGCAACCCGTTCGATATGCAGATTATTCTGCCGCATCCCAGCGCGATAGCTTGCCGGGCCTGACGGAACAGGACGGTCTGGCCGCCAACGATCAGGAACGACCGGGGGCAGCTCGCACCCTCGCCTGCGAGTTCCAGGGTTGATAGCAATGCGACCAGCACGGCGATGTCCTCGGCCCCGGGATAATCCTGCCACAGGCCTAGGCGTAGCGAGCGCGCTTGCCAAGTCGATGCCGGGTGGTGTTAGCCTGCGTCGATGATCCGGGGATCGTGCAGGAACGTTGCGATCTTGCGCAGGATGACCGGGTCGCCCGGCGCGCCGGAAATCGCTTCTTCCGCCAATTCAAGGAGCTCGCTTGCATGGAAGGAGGCTGCTAGACCTTTCAGGCGCAGGGCGGCCATGGTCCAGTTACCGTCACAGCGCGATCGCGACAACAGATCGAGCTGGCGAGCAACACTTTCCCTGAACGCCGTGCGCAATTCGTTCAGCAGCGCAGGATCGTCACCTGCCGCCGAGGCCAGAGTTGCATCAAGGGCGCCGTTGTCAAAAAGCATCGCGTCACAGTCATAATCCGGACGGGGTTAAGGCGGGGTTTAACATCGGGAGAAACGTGGTAAATTCCCCGACATGAGCGGGGGAAACACCATCAGAGTCATCGGATCCGATCAACCAGACCAGGCAGAGCCTGGCGTGTCCGGCCAGCTTCCGGCGGAAGCAACGGAACAGGGTTCTGCCGGTGCGGAGGAAGACTGGGCAGACGATTGGAGTGATCCTGAGCCTAGAGCGCCGCGTAATCTTGCGTGGATCGGCCCGGTATTTTTCCTTCTGGCTATCGCTGCATGGACCGGTTTCTTCGCTTGGGCCAACAGGGCAATCGATCCCGTGCAGCTGGTCCCGCAAACCGCCATCAACCTGTTGATCCAATGGACAGTGCCGACGTTGCTGGTTCTTGCCGTATGGCTCCTCGTGTCGCGCAACAGTCGCAGGGAAGCCGCCCGGTTCGGTGAAATGGCATTGAGCCTTCGCGCCGAATCCGAGGCACTCGAGCACAGGCTGGCGGCAACCAACCGTGAACTCAGCCTCGCGCGGGAATTTCTCGCAGCTCAGTCACGCGAGCTTGAATCACTCGGCCGGGTGGCGGTGGAGCGCCTTTCCGTTCATTCGGATCGCCTTCAATCACTGGTTCATAGCAATGGCGAACAAGTTGACGCGATCGCAACTGTCAGCACCACCGCACTCGAGAACATGGGCAAGCTCCGCGATGATCTGCCGGTAATTGCCAATTCCGCCCGGGACGTGGCCAACCAGATCGGCGCCGCCGGGCGGACGGCGCACGGGCAGATTGACGAGCTGGTGGCCGGGTTTGAGCGCCTTAATCAGTTCGGTCAGGCAAGCGAACGACAGGTAGGCTCGCTGCAGAGCCGGGTTGATGCCGCAATTGCCTCGTTCGGCGCACAGCTTGCCCAGATCGAAGACCTGACCGGCGCCCGGTTCGATGCACTTCGCACGGCCAGCGAAGCGTTCAGGGCGGAGATCGACGGGCGCGAGGTCGAAGCGCTGGCCGCGATGCGACGGCGCAGTGAAGCGCTTGAACAGGAAATCGGCACTACTCGCACCGCGCTGGAGGATTTCGAGGGCGAGGCGCTAAATTCACTGCGGGTTCGACTGGCGGCCATGCAGGACGAATTCCGCCAGGTTTCCACTGCACTGAAAGAGAGCGAGGAACAGGCCGCGGCAACATGGTCCGGTCAGGTGTCGGCACTTCGGCAAACGCTCTTTGACGCGATCGAGGAAATCAAGGCG
>JAHDXX010000119.1 GCA_023384025.1 Sphingomonadaceae bacterium | reverse complement strand
AACAAGCCGTACCGCCGCCTTCACGCCGAAATCAGACAGTTCTTCGAGGCTTCCAGCTGATTGAACAGAACAAGCCGGTGGCAGTGGCGAAGTCGACATTGCTCGTCACGCCAAGCCGGAATTGGAACCGGCTAAACGGAAGCGTAGGCAAGAGTACGGAGCGTTGGACGCTGGACGGACCACAACTGAACGAAATTACATTTTTCTCAGGAATTCCAGCCGGTAATCCGATCTTCAAAGAGCGCAATAAAGAGCGCGAACCGCTACCGAAGTTTTCTGCTGATACGCTTTTGATAGAGATTCCAGAGCTTCTGGAGGGGAGTTATCGTCCCTATAAGGGCTTGGTCGATTTCAAAGTGACGAAGATCGAGCCGAAACAATTTGTGGGATCTGATGGGGTCGCCTTTGAATACCAATTCACCGATAATGATGGTCTTATTCGATTGGGTGCAGCTCGGGCGGCGATAGTTAAAGGTCGACTTTATATGATCACCTTCGATGCTCCCCGTCTTCATTATTTTCCGAGCGGTACTCCAGATTTTATTCAGATCGCGGACTCTGCTAAACTAAGCTAGCCCCCCAAACTCGCCATATCGATCACGAAGCGGTATTTCACGTCGCTTGCTTCCATGCGGTCGTAGGCGTCATTGACGTCCTGCATCGCGATCGTCTCGATTTCCGGCAGCACGTTATGCGCCGCGCAGAAATCGAGCATTTCCTGCGTTTCCGCGAGGCCGCCGATGCCGCTGCCGGTGAGCACCTTGCGCCCCAGCAGCAGGCCGGAATGCATTTCCGGCAGCATATCGATCACGCCGACCAGCACTTGCACGCCGTCGATCCGCAGGAGGTGGAGGTAGGGGGTGACATCGTGGCGCACGGGGATGGTGTTGAGCACCATGTCGAAATAGCCGCTCTTTGCCTTCATCGCCGCGCGGTCGCTCGTGTTGAGGAAGGCGTGGGCGCCGAGCTTTTCGGCATCGCCGCGCTTGCTTTCGCTGCGGCTGAGCACGGTCACTTCCGCGCCCATCGCTGCCGCCAGCTTGACCCCCATGTGCCCGAGCCCGCCAAGGCCCGCGACCGCGACCTTGCTGCCCGGGCCGATCTTCCACGTCCGCAGCGGTGAATAGGTGGTGATCCCGGCGCAGAGGAGCGGGGCAGCCTCGGCCATGGGCAGGCTGTCCGGCACCTTGAGGACAAATTCCTCTCTGGCCACGATCCGGTCCGAATAGCCGCCATAGGTCGGGCTGCCGTCGCGCCGGTCGGTGCCGTTGTAGGTCCCGGTCATCCCGCCGTTCTGGCAATACTGCTCCAGATCAGCGTCGCAGTGCGCGCATTCCATGCACGAATCGACCATGCAGCCGATCGCCACCCGGTCGCCCAGCTTGTGCCGGGTGACGCTTTCGCCCACCGCCGCGACAGTGCCGACGATCTCGTGCCCGGGCACAATCGGGTAAGTGGTGCGGCCCCAGTCGTTGCGGGCCGAGTGAAGGTCCGAATGGCAGATGCCGCAGTGGGTGATGTCGATCAGCACGTCGTCATCGCGCAGGCCGCGGCGGGTAATGTCCATCGGACCGAGACCGCTGTCGGGCGCGGTCGCGCCATAGGCCTTGGCGGGGTACTGGTTGGTGGTGGCCATGAGGATTTCCTCGCAACTAGAGCAAAAAGCAAAGCGACATCACCGAAGTCCGTTCGTGCTGAGCTTGTCGAAGCACCGTATTTCTTCCCGAAAACCGCACTGCGACGTCAAGAGAAGTGCAGCCCTTCGACAAGCTCAGGGCGAACGGGGGATGGGTTAGGGGCAATCACTTCGGCGGCATCCGGATCCCGCCATCCAATCGGAACTGGTGCCCGTTGATGTAGCCGTTGCGGGCAATTTCCAGCACCAGCGACGCGAACTCCTCCGGGTGGCCGAGCCGCTTGGGGAAGGGCACGCTGGCGTTCAATTGTTCCCACATCGGCGGGTTGCGGTCCTTCATCCCCAGCATCAGCGGGGTGGCGAAGATGCCCGGCATGATCGAATTCACGCGGATGCCGAGGTCCATCAGGTCGCGCGCCATCGGCAGGACGAGACCGTTCACCCCCGCCTTGCAGCTGCCGTAGATGACCTGCCCGATCTGCCCGTCCTGCGCGGCGACGCTGGCGGTGAGCACGATTGCCCCGCGTTCGCCATCCTCGGTCACGGGATCGCTGTTCGCCATGCCGAGTGCGGAGCTCGAGGCAACCCGGTAGCTCGCCACCAGCACGCCTTCTGCGCCAAAGGCATAGTCCTCGGTCGACAGGCGCTTGTAGCCGCCGCTCGCCTTGTCCCACCCCACCGTCTTGCCCCGCCTGCTGGCCATGGCGCAGTGGACCGTCAGCCGTTCCTGCCCGTGCGCGGCGCGGGCGGCGGCGAACCCGGCTTCGACCGATTCCTCGCTCATGATGTCGACATGGTGGAAGGTGCCGCCGATTTCGGCTGCGGTGGCCTCGCCGGTCTCGTCATTGATGTCGAAAATGGCGACCTTGCACCCGGCCGCGCCGAGCGCCCGTGCGGTTGCCTGGCCAAGGCCCGACGCCCCGCCGGTGACCACTGCTGCGAGTTCCGGTCCGATCTTCATGGTCACTTTTCTCCCCATCGTTTGGTCTCGACCATAGGCGGCACGCGTCACCGCGCAAGCGCGCGATTGATAGGCCGGTTACGGTCCGGTGACAGGGTGTAACCCCCGCGTCACCAAAGCGTCGCGCGGCTGTAGCACGCCGCCCCTAGCGCGCCTTTAGACTCGTTTCCCGAAAGGCTGCACCATGTCGATGACCCGTTTTGCCCTCACTTCCTGCACCTTCGCCCTGGCGATGGGCCTCGCTGCTCCCGCCGTCGCTGGCGACGTCGCCGGGACCGTTGCCGATGCCCTGGGCACGACAGCGCTTCAGGCGGCCGAAGTCCGGATCGAGGAGCTTGGCCGGGTTGCCACGACAGCACGCGACGGCAGCTTCATATTCGAGGGGCTTCCGGCGGGCAGCTATACCGTCGTTGCCAGCTATATCGGTGCCGAACCGGTGCGGCAGACTGTGGTCGTGCCTGAAACGGGGCTGGTGCGTGCCGACTTCCGCCTGGGCCAGAGCGGCAGCACGATCCTGGTGCTCGGCGCCCGGGCCAACCTCGCCAGCGCGCTCAATCGCAAGCGGGCCGCTGATGGCGTGTCGGATGTCGTCACGCGCGACTCGATTGGCCAGTTCCCCGATCAGAACGTGGCCGAATCGATCCGCCGCCTCCCCGGCGTCAACGTGCTCAACGATCAGGGCGAAGGCCGGTTCGTATCCGTGCGGGGGCTCGATCCGGAACTGAACAGCAGCTCGCTCAACGGGGTGCGCCTGCCCTCGCCGGAAAGCGATGTGCGTTCGGTCGCGCTCGACGTGATCAGTTCCGACATCATCGAATCGATCGAGATCAAGAAGTCGCTCACGCCAGACATGGATGCCGATACCATCGGCGCTTCGATCGAGATCAACACAACCAGCGCATTTGACCGCAAGACAGGCCTGCTCGCGGTCAAGCTGGAAGGCAGCTACAACGATTACGTCGGCAACGTGACGCCCAAGGGCAGCGTGGACTTCGCCACCCGGATCGGCGACATTCTCGGCCTTTCGGGCGGGATCAGCTACTACAAGCGCGAGTTCGAAACCGACAATATCGAAGCAGCCGACTGGAATGAAGCGGGCGGCGTCGTCTTCGCCGAAGAAGTGGAATATCGCGACTACGACGTCGAGCGCGAACGCATCAGCGGCACGCTCAACGCCGATGTGCGGGCGTCGGATTACACGACCCATTTTGTGCGAGGCAGCTTCAGCCAGTTCGACGATCACGAGTATCGCCGCCGCACAGTCCTGATCTTCAACGAGGATCCCCGCAGCGGCACTGCAACGAGCGCGAGCTTTGCCGACGCTGACGGTCGGATCGAGGTCCGGCGCGACAACAAGGACCGGTTCGAGCGGCAGCGCATTGCGACGTACCAGGCCGGGTTCGATCATGACGACGGGGCATGGAAAGCGCACCTTTCCGCCAGCTGGGCACGGTCCAGCGAACGGGAGGACTTTTCGCTCGATCCGATCCGGTTCCGTGCGCGGTTCCAGAACAATGGCGTCAATGTTGACATGGACTACAGCGACCCGCGTGTGCCGCTGTTCTCTGTCAGCGGCAATACGGCCCGGTTCAATGATCCCGCCCGCTACAGTTTCAACCGGCTCGAACTGACCACCCTGTCTGACAGTGTGGACGAGGAATATGCTGTGAAAGCCGACCTTGGCCGGACTTTTGCGACAGATGGTGGCGAGTTCACCGTGCAAGGCGGCTTCAAGTCGCGCTGGCGGGACAAGAGCTACAATTTCGACGGCATCTTCTACGGCGACTACGACGGCTCGCTCACGCTGGCCAATGTGCTCGGCGAGCAGACCTACCGCCTTACCGATATGGGTCCGGTGGTCGACAAGTTCGCGCCGGCCGCATTCTTCCTTGGCAATCGTACGGCGTTTGAGGTCGACCCCTACGAGACGGACCTGCTGTCGCTTCCCAGCGACTACATGGCAGAAGAAGACGTGCTCGCGGGTTACCTGCTTGGCAGGTACGACAGTTCGTCGCTGCGGATCGTCGCCGGCCTGCGCGCGGAGCGGACCACGACCGCTGTTTCAGGGCAGCTGGTGGTCGACGATGGCGATGAAGTGACGGACGTAATCCCGGTCATGGTCGAGCGCCGCTACACCGACTGGCTGCCGAGCTTCACGCTGCGTTACGAGGCGCAGACTAATCTTGTCCTGCGCCTGGCAGGCTACAAGAGCCTGGTGCGCCCCAAGTTGTCGAAGTCCGCACCGCGCTATACCATCAACGAGGATCTGGAGGCAGAATTCGGAAACCCCGACCTGCTCCCCTACCGCGCCTGGAACGCCGATGCGGCGGTCGAATACTACTTCTCCGGCAAAGGCGCGATCTCGCTGGGTGCATTCTACAAATCGATCGACAATTTCATCGTCGACCAGACACTCGATGCGCCGGGCACATTCCAGGGCGTCGCCTACGACCAGCTGACCCGCGCCATCAACGGCGATACGGCAGAGGTGTTCGGGATCGAGGCGAGCTTCTCGCAGGCGCTCGATTTCCTGCCCGCGCCGCTCGACGGGTTCCTGGTGCAGGCGAACTATACCTTCACCGATGCCAGCGGCACCGTACTCACCGATGGCGATGTCACCGATCCGCGCAAGATTGCACTCCCCGCGAGCTCGCGCCATACCGCGAACCTGTCGCTCGGCTACGACAAGGGGCCGTTCGAGATCCGCGCGGCGGGCACGTATCGTAGTGGATACCTGGATGAATTGGGCGGAGCGGCCGATGAAGACCGGTTCGTTGACAAGCACTTCCAGCTCGACCTCTCAGCCAAGTTCAAGCTGACCGACAACGTGCGGCTGTTCGCCGAGTGGATCAACGTCAACAACGCCAAGTACTTCGCTTACCAGAACTTCGGCGGGGCCAAGCGCAACCTGCAATACGAGGAGTACGGCCCGACCGTGAAATTCGGCGGACGGTTCACGTTCTGATGCGGCTTTCCTTTGCCTGCGGGATGGTCGCGCTGCTGCTCGGCGGCTGCGCGACTACGGCCACCGTCACCGGCTGGCCTGCTGTCGTGGTCACCGCAAGCGGGGAAACCGAGCCGGTCGGCACCAGCCGGACCGACGCGGCGGACGATCCCGCGATCTGGCGCAACCCGGTCGATCCGGCCAAGAGCCTGATTGTTGCGACCGACAAGAAGGCCGGACTGCACGTCTATGATCTGGCTGGGCGCGACCTCAGTATGGCCGGGGTCGGGCTGGTCAACAACGTCGACCTGGTCGATCTGGGTGAAGCCGGCGTGATCGTGGTCGCCAGTGATCGCAACGATCTGGCCAATGCCGCGCTGCAGGTGTTCCGGCTGAATACCGCCAGTGCCACGCTCGAACCGCTCGGTCGGGTGCCGGGCGGGACGGGGGAAGGCTACGGGCTGTGCCTGTGGAACAATGCTGGCACGATCCACGCCTTCTCGGTGCTGAAGCAGGGCGCGATCGAGGAATTCCGGCTGGATCTTGCCGGTGGCACGGTCCTTTCGCTCCCGGTGCTCAGCCGTAAAGTGATGACCCAGCCCGAAGGCTGCGTGGTCGATCCGCGCGACGGCACGCTCTACGTGGGCGAGGAAGGCGCGGGCGTGTGGCGCTATGCCGCCGGGTCAACACAAGGCGAGCTGATCCTGCCGGTCGACAACCGGATGCTGGTCGCCGATGTCGAAGGCATCGATATCGCGCCGCGTGGGGCAAGTGGCGGGTGGCTGGTCGTCTCCAGCCAGGGCGACAACGCCTATGCCGTGTTCGACCTCGACACGATGGCCCCGGTCGGCCGCTTCCGGATTGGCGCAGGCCAGTTCGGCGCGACCGAGGAAACCGACGGAATTGCGCTTGATGTGCGCAGCTTCGGCGCGCAATACCCCGGCGGACTGTTCATTGCGCAGGACGGGCAGAACGCCCCGGCGGCGCAGAACTTCAAGCTCGTTTCCTGGCGCTCGGTAGAAGAGGCACTGTCACAATGGTCGCACCCGCAAGTTCCCTGATCGCACCCAGCCGTCGCGGCTTCCTTGCCGCCACCGGCAGCGCCTTTGCCGCGCTGGTGGCGAGTGGCTGTTCGACCCGGACGGTGGCGAATGGCCCGGCGGCGGACGGCTATGGCGCGCTGGTGCCCGATCCGGCCGGGTTGCTCGACCTGCCGCAAGGCTTTTCCTACCGGGTGATTTCTCGCCTCGGCGATGCGATGGATGATGGCGGCACCGTGCCCGACGCGGCTGACGGGATGGGCTGTTTCGACCTTGGCGAAGGCAGGATCGCCCTGGTGCGCAACCACGAACTGCGCCCGGGGCAGGGTGCGGGCACCACGCTGACCAGCGGATACGGCAAGATGCCCGATGGCTCGTTCATGCCCGGCGGCACGACCACTCTGGTGCTCGATGCGAAGACCCTTGCGGTGCAGAGCCAGCACCGCTCGCTTGCCGGCACCGTACGCAACTGTGCTGGCGGGGTGACCCCGTGGGGCAGCTGGCTGACCTGCGAGGAGCCGTCGAGCCTGCTGACCCGCAGCACCCACCACGGCTATGTGTTCGAGGTTCCGGCGACCGCCACCGGGCTGGTCGATCCGGTGCCGCTCAAGGCCATGGGCCGGTTCAACCACGAAGCGGCCTGCGTCGATCCGGAAACCGGCATGGTCTACCAGACCGAGGACCGCGATGACGGGCTGCTCTACCGGTTCGTCCCCAAGGTGCCGGGCAAGCTGGCCGAAGGCGGCGCGTTGCAGGCGCTGGTCATCGAAGGCGGGGTGGCGGATTCACGCAACTGGAACGCGCTGGATGTAGCGCGCGGGGCGAAGTTGACGGCCCGATGGATCGACCTCGACGATGTCGAGGCACCGCTGGACGATCTGCGCCTGCGCGGCGCGGCGGCGGGTGCTGCCACCTTTGCCCGGGGCGAAGGCATCTGGATGGGTGAGGGCGAGCTCTACTTCTGTTGCACCAACGGCGGCGCGGCCAAGCTCGGCCAGATTTTCCGTCTGGTGCCGGGCCGCGGCAAGCAGGCCGATACGCTGGAGCTGTTCTTCGAATCCGACAGTACCGACCAGTTCAACTATGGCGACAATCTCGTCATCGCCCCCAACGGCCATCTGGTGGTGTGCGAGGATCAATACAGCGACACGGTCGACAACTACCTGCGCGGGATCGACAGGATGGGCCGGGCCTATCCGCTCGCCCGCCTGCGCCAGCAGACCGAGCTGGCCGGGGCCTGCTTTAGCCCTGATGGCAAGACGCTGTTCGTCAACGCCTATAGCCCCACGGCGACGCTGGCGATCACCGGGCCCTGGCACGCCTGACCGGGCGCAGGCATGTCCGGCTTCTTCCTCGCGTTCCTCGCCGCCGCGCTGCTCTCGCTCGGCGCGCGTGACCAGTTGCTGGTCGCGCGCCTTGCGGCGGTGCGCAAGGGCGGGGCGGGGCTGCTGCCGGTGATCGTGCTGGTAACCGCGCTCTCGAGCGGCGCGATGGCGTGGGGCGGTTCAGTGGTGGCCGCGATGCTGCCACCGGCAGCCAAGTCGATGCTGGTCGCCTTTGCCCTGGGCGCGGCGGCGTTCGAGCTCGCCTGGCAGCGCAAGCAGAAGGTGCTGCGCGAGCCGACCCATTCGCATGTGGCGCTGTTCGTCGTCTTGCTGGCGCGGCAGCTGGGCGACGCGGCCCGGTTCGCCGTGTTCGCGCTGGCCGTGGCGACCGGCGTACCGGTGCTGAGCGCACTCGGCGGGTGGCTGGGGGGCACGGTGGCCCTATGCCTTGCGGTGTTTGCAGCGGACGAGCTGGCCGACCCGGGGCGGTTGCGGCCAATGCGGCTGGTGCTCGCTGCGCTGTGCGCCATCGCAGCGCTGGTGATCGGCCTTGGCGCGCGCGGCCTGATCTGAGCGGCGGCGATCGCTTGCATACCTATTTTCGCGTGCCACCGTTGCGCTCATGGTCGCGGTGAGGCAGCGTTCGCACGATGGAAAGCGCACAGACCCTGATCGCCGGTGCATCCGACAATACCATTGCCGACTGGCTGGAGGCGCGGCTCCGCGCGGCGCTGGATGCGGGTGCTGGCCCCGTGGCGGTGACCGTGCCCGGCGGCTCGACTCCGTTCCCGATCCTCGCCGAGCTCGTGGCCCGCGATCTCGATTTCACCCGGCTCGACATCTGGCCCAACGATGACCGGATCGTGCCGGAAGACCACGAGGCGTCCAACACCGGCAAGCTGCGTGCCTTGCTGGAGCCGGTCGGGGCGAGGGTGGTCGCGCTCGCTGAAGACAGCGTGCCGCCGCCTTTCGCGCTGACCTGGCTTGGCATGGGCGAGGACGGGCATATCGCTTCGTTGTTCCCCAACACCGACCCCGATCCGGCCGACCCGGCCCGGGTCCGCCGCCTGACCCCGGACCCGCTGCCGCCGCATGCCCCGTTCGACCGGATCACCCTGACCATGCCCGCGCTGCTTGCCACCGGAGCGCTGCTGTTCGTGATCCGGGGGGATGACAAACGGGCAGTGTTCGAGGCGGCGCTGGCGGGGACAAGCGACCTGCCGGTGGCGCGGCTGCTTGCCGCGCGCGGGCCTCTGCCGGTCACATGCTTCACCTGATCCCCGCGCCACTGCACCGGGCGCTCTTGCCGCTGGCGCATCGGGTCCGCCGTCGCTGGCGGCACTGGCGCAAGGTTCCGCTGGCGGGATGCAGCGTGATTGTTGCCCGGATGGACGGAGCAGTTCTGCTGGTGCGGCACAGCTATGGCCTGGCGCAGTGGGCGCTGCCCGGCGGGGGGCTGGGGCGCGGCGA
>JAHDXX010000118.1 GCA_023384025.1 Sphingomonadaceae bacterium | reverse complement strand
CCTCTCCCTCCGCGCCTGACGGCGCTCCTCCCTCTCCCGCAGGGGGAGAGGGGTATTGGATGAGCCCCGCCTCGCTCAGGCACTCCAGCAGGAACGCGCTCAGCGCCTGCGATTTCGCATAGAGCCGCTCGACGCCGATTTCGGCGACCAGGTCGACCCCTACCTCGAGCGCGGCCAGGCCAAGGATCGGCGGGGTGCCGCACAGCAGGCGCGCGACGCCGGGTGCGGGGGCGTAGTCATCGGTGAAGGCGAACGGCGCGGCGTGGCCCATCCAGCCGGTCAGTGGTTGTTCCAATGCGCCATGATGCCGCTCGGCCACGAAAGCATAGGCCGGGGCACCGGGACCGCCGTTCAGATACTTGTAGCCGCAGCCGACGGCGAAATCCGCTTCGCACCCGCCCAGATCAACCGGCAGCGCCCCGCCCGAATGCGAAAGGTCCCACAGCACTAGCGCACCCGCTCGATGCGCGGCTTCGGTCAGCGCGGCCATGTCGTGCAGCGCGCCTGTCTTGTAATGGACGTGGGTCAGCAAAAGCAGAGCGACATCCCCGTCCAGCGCCTCGACCAACCGTTCGCGCTCCGCCAGCCGCCGGGTCGCCAGCCCCTGCGCCTCCAGCCCGGCGATCATGTAGAGGTCGGTCGGGAAATTGCCCGGCTCGCTCAGGATCACCTTGCGATCGGGGCGCCCAGACGATTTCTGGCGGGCGAGCGCCGCCGCGATCAGCTTGAACAGGTTCACGCTGGTCGAGTCGCACGCGATCACCTCGTGAGGTTGCGCTCCGATCAGCGGCGCAATCTTCGCGCCGACACGCTGCGGCAGGTCGATCCAGCCCGCGCTGTTCCAGCTGCGGATCAAATCGCTGCCCCACTCGCCGCGAACGACCTGCTCCAGCCGGGCCGGGGTCGCCTTCGGCAAGGCTCCGAGCGAATTGCCGTCAAGGTAGATCACCCCTTCAGGCAAATCGAACCGGTCGCGGTAGTGTGCCAGCGGATCGGCCGCATCAAGTTCGCGGGCTCTGGCGATCTGGTGGTTCATTGGGGGCATCGCGCTTGTTTGTTCGCGCCAAGACGCCAAGTCGCCAAGAGGTTGCGCGACACGAATTGGCGCGACCAAAACTCATCGGGGAGCAACTGGGCACCCCGTCTTTCTATAGAACGCGGCTTCGCCGCAAAAACACCCTCTTGGCACCTTGGCGTCTTGGCGCGAAACCCGGCAACGCTCACAACGCTGTCCTCACGCTCAGCAGTTCGGGGAAGAAGGCCTGCTTCAGCACCCCGGCGAGATAGGGCACGCCCGGCGTGCCGCCAGTGCCGGTCTTGAACCCGATGATCCGCTCGACCGTCTTGAGGTGGCCGAAGCGCCAGCGCTGGAAGTGGTATTCGAGATCGACCAGCTTCTCCGCCAGTTCGTAGAGATCCCAGTGCGCCTGCGGGTCGCGATAGACCTCGGCCCAGGCCGCCTGGACCTCGGCCGAATGCTCCCACGGTGCGCCGACATCGCGCGCCAGCACCGCTTCGGGAATGGCGAACCCGCGCCGGGCGAGCAGCGCCACCGCTTCGGCATAGATACTCGGGCGGGCGAGTTCGGTGCGCAGGGTGTGCGCTACCTCCGGCGTTACTTCGTGCATCGCCACCATCGCCGGGTTGCGCCCGCCGAGGAGGAATTCCATCATCCGGTACTGCGCGCTCTGGAACCCGCTCGACCCGCCCAGATGCGGGCGGATGGTCGAATAGTCATGCGGGGTCATGGTGCTGAGCACGTCCCAGCTCTGGATCAGCTGGCCCTGCGCGCGCGCGACCCGGGCCAGCATCTTGAATGCCGGGCGCAGGTTGTCCGCCACGATGCACTCGCGCGCGGCGACAAGTTCATGCAGGCACAGCTTGAGCCACAGCTCGCTCGCCTGATGGACCACGATGAACAGCATCTCGTCGTGCGCGCCCGAGGCCGGGTGCTGCGCGGCAAGAATGCGGTCGAGATCGAGGTAGCTCGAATAGGTAACGTCTTGCGCCATGGACGTGCCCTAGCGCGGACTGGTCTCGTTTGAAACTACTGCTCGATCACGCGCGTGTGCGGGTGATGCTTGTCGAGGTGCTTCTTGACGATGCGCAGGTTGCGGGTGTTGGAGCGGAACAGGAAGTCCGCCGCATCGCCCACCACCGGCACCGCGCCGAGCAGCGCGTCAAACCCGACATTGCCCGCCATGCGCCACAGCTTCCACTTCGGCAGGCCAAGGTTGTTCGCTTCCCATACGAGGTAGGCACCCATCACCGTGGTGACGATATCGCCCAGCACCGGAACCAGCCCGACCAGCGAATCCAGCCCGAAGCGGTAACCGGTACCCGGAACGGTAAAGCTGCGTTCGAGCAGCATTTCCATCGCCTCGATCCGCTTGCGGATAGAGACCGGATCTGTCCCGGTCGGCAATTCGAACCCCATGACCTGCGGACGTGACGTTTCGACCATAAGCAACCCTCCGGCCCAGCGTGGGCCTGACAATTACATGGGGCGTTCTGCCAGTGCGAACAAGGGATGCACGCTCCAGCGGTTTTCCTCGAACCCGTCGAGCCCGCCGCGCACCAGCGACCAGCGAATCGGCGCACCAAGCGGTATGTAGATGTTTTCCGTCAGCATCAGCCGCTCCGCCTCTGCCAGCAGCGAGACCTGCTCGGGCGTGGTTTTCGCGGTCAGGGACTGGCGGACCAGCGCATCGGCGCCGGCGGAACAGGGCCCGTCATAGATCGAGCAGTTGAACTGGTTGAGGAACCATCGCGCCCCGGCGTAGCGCGCCAGCCGGTCCTTCAGCGCAAGATCTGCCGATGCGGGATTGTCGGCGCGGCGCAGGCCGATGCCCGCCTCTGCCAGGCCGCGCGCGATCTGCGTGAACAACCGGTCGGATCCCGGCCCGGCGGGGAGGAACACGTCCAGCACCAGCTCTTCGCCGGTACTGCTTTCCCACGCGGCAACGCGGCCCCGGGCCCGTGCCTGCCGCTCTTCGATCGACAGGTCAGCCCACCGTTCGCCAACGCTGCCGTCGTCGTCCGGCAAGCCGGGCGCAACAATCCGGGTGGTCGCGACCCAGCCGCCGATGTTGAACGGCTGGACCAGCCGGTCCCGGTCGATTGCCAGTGCCACGGCTTCGCGATTGGCAGCGGTCGCCAGAAAACCTTCGGCACGCACGACTTCCAGACCGAGCAGGCCGAGTGCGGCATCGAGCCGGATCGTGCCGCGGGACAGGGCGCCGGTGTCCGCCAGCGGCATGTCTACCACGGTCCCGCCGAGAACGAGGTTGACGGCGCCATCGTCGAACGCGGCGACCGCCTGCTCTGCCGGTTCGGCACGGACCAGCACGGCGCGATAGGCCTCGCGCCAGTCTTCCGGTTCAGGCAGGCCCCGGCTCGATGGCGGGACGGGCTGCAGCACGATGCCCTGCTCGGCCGGTTCGATCAGCATCGGCCCTGCACCGCGCCGGGCGCGTTCCAGCCCCATTTCGGGCTGGGCCAGAACCTGCAGCAGGCCCGGCATCGGCCCGGTCAGGCGGATCTCCACCACCCGGCCGGTCATCGCGCGGATTTCCGCCACCGGCGCCAGATCCAGCCCCAGGCTGGTGCCGCGCAGCCGGGCAAGGTTCTGCTTCAACCGGTCGCGCACGTCGGTTGCGCTGATCGTGGTTCCGTCGGGCCAGTCGCTGTTACGCAGACGGAAGATGTAGCTGAGCCCGTCGTCGGTCACGATCCAGCGTTCGGCAATGGCCGGCAGGACTTCGCCATCGGGGCCCAGCGCGACCAGGCCTTCGCGGGTCGCCGACCGGACGAGCTGGCCCGCAGGCGACAGCCGTGTCCCTTCGCCGGTCAGCCGCTCGGAATCGCCGATCACCGCGACCGCCACCGTGGCATCGTCCGCCGAACCGCATCCGCCCAGCAGGGCAAGCACTGGCAGGAGAGTGAGCAGCAAAGGCCGGAACACGCGCATCGCCATGTTCCTAGCAGGACATTGGCGCGCGGTCAGCGACTCAATGCTGGCAGTTCAGATCTTGCGCAGCCGCGCCAGATCACCCGCTGTGGCCGGGAGAATCGAAGCCGGGCGCACGAAGCGGGGCGTCGACAAGTCACCAGAGGTGTTGACGCTGGCCCGGGCCAGCTTCGGATCGACTTCCACGTCGAAAGCAATACCGCAGCGGTTATCCTGAACCCAGGCGACAGTTCCCTGAACCCAGCCGATATTGCGCAGATCGACCGAGATCCGGCCACCGCGCGAAAGGCGCAGGTCGCTTTCGACCATCATGCCGCCTGCGGAAAGATTGCGCACCTTGACCTTCTGTTCGCCATCGCTCCCGTCCGCACGCAGGGTTGCCATGAGAAACAGGCTGTCGCGGGAAATGTTGCGAGTGTCGACGGCGGACATTGTGGCGCGCCTTCCTTTCCGTGTTCAAGGTCCCTGGCGCCATCTGGCGCACCTCCAGGCACTATCACGGCATTGGCTAACGAAGGTTTAAGCCTCGCCCCCATGAAGGGCGCAAATGGTCGCGTTCAGTCGTCGCGCGAGACCTTTTCGCGCCGCTCGTGGGCTTCCTGCGCTTCGACGGTCATGGTTGCGACCGGGCGGGCGATCAGCCGGCGGAGCCCGATCGGATCACCGGTCACTTCGCAATAGCCGTATTCACCGGCTTCGATCCGGCGCAGGGCGGAATCGATCTTGGCGATCAGCTTGCGCTGGCGGTCACGGGTTCGCAGTTCGATCCCCCAGTCGGTCTCGCTGGAAGCGCGGTCGTTGAGGTCAGGCTCGCGAATCGGGCCGTCCTGCAGCGATTGCAGGGTGACGTCCGCTGCTTCGCGGATCGACTTCTTCCATTCCAGCAGGAGCGCCCGGAAATAATCCAGCTGACGCGCGTTCATGTAGCTCTCGTCGTCCCCCGGAACATAGTCAGGATCGAGCGACTTCTTGGCTTTCTCAAGAATATCCAAGTCACCGGAAGGGGCACTCGGCATAACGGTCCTCTCAGTCAAACGACAGTTGCACAGGCTCGCAAGCCCTGCTGCCCCGGATGTTTCCGGCGGCACCCGGTCGCCCGTTGGCCGCGCCTATAGGGGCAGGCCCTTAGCGGCACAAGGCGCTATCGCGCCACCTGGGCGTTAACCATTTGTTGACCATGTTCGGGTGAACACTGTCTGTGCGAGGCCGGGACCGGCCCCGAAAACAGATGGGGGAATGCTCAAATGGACCTGACACCGATCAATGGAGGCGCTGCCGAACCGGCTGATACCGCCGCTGCCGACCTGCTGGTCGCCACCTGCCTCGCCGCCGCCGCGCAAGGTGACGCAGCTGCCTATTACGACCTCGGGGTCGCCTTTTCGACCGGCAGCCATGGCGCGCCGTGCGATCTGGTCGAAGCGCACAAGTGGTTCAATCTCGCTGCACTGGGCGGACACGAGGAAGCTGCCTGGTGCCGGGCCGATGTGGCCGACGAAATGACCGCACGCGAAATCGCCGAGGCCCAGCGCCGCGCCCGCCAGTGGCTGGCAGAAGGTTCCCGCCGCGCTGCCTGATCAGCCTTTGCGGAACGGCAGCCGTCCGGTCAGCCAGGCCTGATCCTGCGCTACCCCGGTACGCTCCCGGTCGAGAAATTCGGCCACCGCCGCACGAAACCCGGGATCGGCGATCCAGTGCGCCGACCAGGTGGTGACCGGCTCATAGCCTCGGGCGAGTTTGTGCCCGCCCTGTGCCCCCGCCTCGACCCGTGCGAGGCCGCGCTCGATCGCCGCTTCGATCGCCTTATAGTAGCACAGCTCGAAATGGAGGAACCGCACCTCGCGCGTTGCCCCCCAGTAGCGCCCGTAGAGTGCATCCTCGCCGATGAAATTGAGCGCTCCGGCAATCGCCTCGCCCCCGTCGAAGGCGAGTACCAGCAACAAGCTGTCCGCCATCCTTTCCCCGAACAGGTCGAACGCTTCCCGGGTCAGGTAGGGGGTGCCCCACTTGCGCGCGCCGGTATCCTGGTAGAACAACCAGAACGCATCCCAGTGTTCGGGCCTGATCTCGCCGCCGGTCAGGCGGCGGATCGTCACCGCAGCCTGCGCCCCGTCGCGTTCCTTGCGGATCGCCTTGCGCTTGCGGGCTGACAGCGAGGCGAGGAAATCGTCGAAGCTGCCAAAACCGCGGTTGTGCCAGTGAAACTGGATATCGCTGCGCAGCAACCACCCAGCCTGCTCGAACAGGTCGAGCTGATCCGGCTCGATGAAGGTCGCATGGGCCGAAGAGAACCCGTTGCTGGCACAGACCTGCTCCGCCACCGAGAGCAGCGGCACAGCCAGCGCCGGGTCCGCCAGCAACAGGCGCGGCCCGGTCGCCGGAGTAAACGGCGCAGCTATCTGCAGCTTGGGATAATAGCGCCCGCCCGCGCGCTGCCAGGCATCGGCCCAGGCATGGTCGAACACGTATTCGCCCCGGCTATGCCCCTTGGCATAGCTCGGCATGACACCGAGCAGCGTTCCTTCCGCATCCTCGAGCAGGATCGGGGAAGGCTGCCAGCCGGTGCCCGGCCCGACGCTGCCGGAATCTTCCAGCGCGGTCAGGAAGGCATGGCTGACAAACGGATTGGCAGTTCCAGCGAGCCGGTCCCACGCAGCTGCCGGGATTTCACCTACCGAACCGGCGATCCGGCCTCTCAGCCCGGCATCACTCACGCAAACCCCGCATCCTCGGCAATCGGCCGGTCGGCATGCTCGGCCGCCACGGCGCGAAGCTCCGGTGAGCGCACGGTCCACGCCAGCACTGGCAGCCCGCGCTTGCGCTGGGCAGCGGCAAAGGCGCTCGGCAGGTCGCGCACATCGTAGGCGAGGAAGTGCGGCCGCGCGTGCCACAGGGCAGAGTGGCGCTCCCACGCTCCGCGCCAGCCCTTCTTGCCCTCTTCGGTCACCACCAGCCCGCGAACGGTCCGGGGCGAATGGGTCGCGAACCAGCGTGCGACCCGCGGATCAAAGCTCATCACCGCATGGGGGCCAGTATAGCCATCAAGCTCCCGCCGCACGGCGAGGCAGGAGGGACCAATGCGTCGGTCGGATTTCGACTTGACCTCGATCAGCAGTGGCGCCCGTCCACCAATCTGTTGCAGCACCTGCGCCAGAGTCGGCACCTTGTCCTGCGTTCCGAGCAGCGCCAGTTCGCCCAACTCGGCGGCGGTCCTGCCGTCGGTCCGCCCCTCTGCGCCGGTCAGCCGCGCCAGGTCCCAGTCATGGAACACCATCGCCCGGTTGTCGGCGCTGCGCTGGATGTCGCATTCGATCCCGACCCCGGCGACGATGGCGAGGTCGAACGCGCTCGGCGAGTTTTCTGCCACGCCGGGGCCGTGTAACCCGCGGTGGGCATAGTCCTGCTGGCTGAGCCAGGCGACCTTGTCCGGCGCGGGGGCCGGAGCGCGCCA
This sequence comes from Sphingomonadaceae bacterium, assembly GCA_023384025.1. Lineage (GTDB taxonomy): Bacteria > Pseudomonadota > Alphaproteobacteria > Sphingomonadales > Sphingomonadaceae > 34-65-8. Next base: position 1,961 of record JAHDXX010000118.1, on the reverse strand, counting down.
GCCGTCAAGCAGGCCGAACAGCAAGGATCGCGTCCACTTCCACCGCGGCGCCGAGCGGCAGGACCGGGACCCCGACCGCGCTGCGGGCGTGCTTGCCGGCCTCGCCGAATACTGCGGACATCAGGTCGGATGCACCATTGGCGACCTTGGGCTGGTCGGTGAAATCAGCGGTCGAGCTGATGAATGCGCCGAGCTTCACCACCCGTTCGACCCGCTCCAGCACGCCAGCCGCGTCAAGCTGGGCGAGGATCATCAGGCCGCAGGCGCGGGCGGCAGCAGCGCCCTGTTCCAGCGATACATCTTCGCCCAGCCGCCCGGTCACAAGCGCGCCATCGCCGAACGGCAATTGGCCCGAAACATAGATCATGCCGCCCTGCTCCACCACCGGGACATAGCTCGCCACCGGGGCAGCGGCCTTGGGCAGTTCGATGCCGAGTTCGGCGAGGCGTGCGGCGATGGTCATGCGGGTTCCTCTTCGTTGTGGAGCTGGTCGAGCAGCCAGGGCAGCGCCTGGTGCCAGCAGTCGATCCGGGCATGGGCGTGGCCCTGTTCGTGGGCGCAGTCGATCAGCGGAGCGAGCATCGGCTCGCCACACAGGTGCAGGCGGCGGACCTGCGGCACGGTGACCGAAACCGAGTGATGGTGCTGCGGCAGGTCATCGATGAACAGCGTGCGCGAGGGCGCGTATTCCGCAACGATCGAAGCCAGCGCCGGACCCTTCGGCCCCTGGTTGGTGAACACCCGGGCGTGGATGCCATGAGCGGCCAATTGCTCGGCGCGATGCTGCTGGCGTTCGTCGGTCAGGTTGGTCAGGATCACCACGTCGGCATGTTCTGCCAGCGTGTTGATGCCCTTGATCGCCCCGTCGATCGGCATCTGGGTGTGCATCTGCGTGTCGAAGAACCCGCCGAGCAGGCGCCAGATGTCCTTCTCGCCAACCGCTTCGCCGGTCTCGGTCCAGCGCATGGCATTGGCGAAATTGTTGCCTTCCATGCGGAAGGTCACTCCCTGGCTTTCCGCCAGCCAGTCGCGAAACGGCGCGACCATGTAGAGCAGCACCTCGTCGCAATCGGAAATGACGAGAGGACGGCTCATTGGGCAAGGCTCCTGTGGGCGGCGACCAGTTCCTGCGGGGTGCGGCCAAGCGCATCTGCGGCAAGGACAAGGTCGGGTTCGTGGTTGACGAGGAATTCGAGCACGGCGGCCAGTGTCGTGCGTTCCGTCAGATGGTCACGCAGCGTGTCGGCATCAAGCCCCGTGAGCGACAGCAGGCGGTCGGCCCGGTCCTGGTCGGTCAGTATCCAGCCCAGCGCACCGAGCGCGACCGTGTCAGGAGCGTCCGGGCCATGCGCGGGTGATTCCCTGTTGTCAGCGATTGACATCATGCCCGTGCGTACATAGAGCAGGCGGCGCAATTGTGAACCGTCAAGCGAGGAAATCGGCGTGGCCAAGCGAGTCCTGGTGGTCGAGGACAACGACCTCAACCGCAAGCTGTTCTGCGACGTGCTGAAAGCGGGCGGGTTCGAGGTCGAGCCGGTGGCAGACGGTGATCTGGTGCTGAATGCGGCGCGCGCCTTTGCGCCTGACCTGGTGCTGATGGATATCCAGCTGCCCAACGTTTCCGGGCTTGACCTGATCGCCGCGATCAAGCGCGACCAGGCGCTGGCCGATGTGCCGGTGCTGGCGGTCACCGCCTATGCCGGCAAGGGCGACGAAGAGCGCATCCGCGAAGCGGGCGCTGCCGACTACCTGTCGAAGCCGGTGTCGATCGGGCCGTTCCTGGCAGCGGTCAAGCGGCTGCTCGACTGAAGAAAGTTGCAGTTGGCTCTAGCCCCAAATCCTCCCCCTGTGGGGGAGGTGGGCCGCCGCAGGCGGGTCGGAGGGGGCAGTGCCCTCTCGACCGGGCGGCGCCCCCCCCCGAACCCCCGCCCCCGGCCACCCCCCCCCCACACGGGGGGGTG
>JAHDXX010000117.1:384-9552 GCA_023384025.1 Sphingomonadaceae bacterium | reverse complement strand
GGTAGGGCGCATCGGCTTCAAGGTTCGCGGCAATCGCCCGCTCCCACTTGTCCCCGTTGGCCAGCAGTTTCGCCTTGTCGTAGAGCAGCTCCTCGCGCGTTTCAGTCGCGTATTCGAAGTTCGGCCCCTCGACGATCGCATCGACCGGGCAGGCTTCCTGGCAGAAGCCGCAGAAGATGCACTTGGTCAGGTCGATGTCATAGCGGGTGGTGCGGCGGCTACCGTCCTCGCGCGGTTCGCTCTCGATGGTGATCGCCTGCGCCGGGCACACTGCCTCGCACAGCTTGCACGCGATGCACCGCTCCTCGCCATTGGGATAGCGCCGCAAGGCGTGCTCCCCGCGGAAACGTGGGCTCAGCGGGTTCTTCTCGAACGGATAGTTGATCGTCACCTTGGGCTTGAAGAAGTACTTCAACGTGAGGGCATGCGCCTTCACGAACTCCCACAAGGTGAACGACTTGATGAGCTGGGCGACCGAGGTCATGCAGCGGCTCCATAGTGGCCGGTGGCCATGAGATAGCCAGAAACGAGGACGACGAAGAGCAGGCTGAGCGGCAGGAACACCTTCCACCCGAGCCGCATCAGCTGGTCGTAGCGGTAGCGCGGCACGGTCGCCATGACCCAGCTGAACAGGAAGAAGAAGAACAGGATCTTGCCGAACAGCCAGACGATGCCGGGGATGTCGAACCACGGGATCAGGTCGATCTCCAGCGGCGGCAGCCACCCGCCGAAGAACAGCAGCGCGTTGAGCGTGCACATCAGCAGGATGTTGGCGTATTCGCCCAGCCAGAACAGCGCGAAGCTCATCGAGCTGTATTCGGTCTGGTAACCGGCGACAAGTTCGCTTTCCGCCTCGGTCAGGTCGAAGGGCACGCGCTGCGTTTCTGCCAGGCACGAGATGAAGAACATCACCCACATCGGGAACAGGAGCAGGTTGAACACGTAGCCGTTGACGATCCCGAACCCGTGGCCGCGCTGCGCCTCGACGATCTCGGAGAGGTTGAACGTGCCCGCCCACAGCACCACGCAGATCAGAATGAACCCGATCGAGACTTCATAGGAAATCATCTGCGCCGCAGCGCGCATGGCGGAGAAGAACGGGTACTTGGAGTTCGACGCCCATCCGCTCATCACCACGCCGTAGACCGACAGCGAACTGATCGCGAGAATGTAGAGCAGGCCGACGTTGATGTCCGCCAGCACAACGCCCGCGTCGAACGGGATCACCGCCCAGGCTGCCAGCGCCACGGTGAAGGTGACGATCGGCGCGAGGATGAAGATGCCCTTGTTCGCCGCGCTGGGGATGATGGTTTCCTGCAGGAACACCTTGAGCCCGTCGGCAAACGACTGGAGCAGGCCGAACGGCCCGACCACGTTGGGTCCGCGCCGCAAGTTGATCGCGGCCCAGACCTTACGGTCCATGTAGATGATCATCGCTACGGCAAGCATCAGCGGAAGGGCGATCAACAGGATCCCGGCGATGGTCGCGACGCCCCATGCCCATTCGTAAGACATGCCAAGGGATTGGAAGAACTGGGTCATTCCGCTGCCTCCGCGATTTCCTCACCGTGGACCAGTTCGGCCGAGCAGCGCTGCATCACCGCGCTGGCGCGGGCGATCGGGTTGGTGAGGTAGAAGTCCTTGATCGGGTAGCCCGCGATCTCGCCTTCCGCCTTGGCCTTGGCATCCGCCTTGGGCAGCGCACCATAGGAGGCCAGGCCTTCCTCGCCCAGCGCGGGCACTTCGGCGATCATCGCGGCCTGCAACTGCGCGAAGCTGTCGAACCCGACGGTGACACCCAGCGCATCTGCCAGCGCACGAAGGATCGTCCAGTCCTCGCGCGCATCGCCCGGCGCGAACACGGCCTTCTCGGCGAACTGCACCCGGCCTTCGGTGTTGACGTAAGTCCCGTCCTTCTCGGCGAAACTGGCGGCAGGCAGGATCACGTCCGCCGCATGCGCGCCCTTGTCGCCATGGTGGCCGATGTAGACCTTGAGGCTGCCGGTGAAGGCCGACCAGTCGACCTCGTCCGCGCCCAGCGCCAGCACCACCTTGGGCGCGGCCTTGGCAATATCGCCGATCCCGCCTGGCTGCGCGTAGCCGAGCATCAGCCCGCCCATCCGGCTCGCGGCCATGTGGAGGACGTTGAACCCGTTCCACCCGTCCCGGACCAGCTTGAACTTGTCCGCCAGCGCCAGGCACGCACCCAATGCGCCCTTGCCCAGCCCTGCTCCGCCGAGGATCAGCGCAGGCCGCTCGGCACCCTTGAACGTGTCGGTCACATCCTTGGGCAGCTTGTTCAGCACCGACAGGTCACCGCCGAGGAAGGTCGCCGGATAAGTCGGTTCCCATTCCGGGCCGACGATGAACACCTTCGCGCCGCGCTTCACCGCCTTGCGCAGGCGGACGTTCACCAGCGGCGCTTCCCAGCGGACATGGCTGCCGACGATCAGGATCGCGTCAGCCGTCTCGATACCGGCGAAAGTGCTGTTGAAGTTGACCGCTGCAAGGCTGCCGGTGTCGTAGGAAAGGCCGGTTTGGCGGCCTTCGAGCAGGTCCGAACCCATCGCCCGCAACAATGCCTTGGCGGCATACATCGTCTCGCAATCGACCAGGTCACCCGCGATGGCAGCGATGCTCGCGCCCGGCTTGGCCTTGGCAATCGCCTTGAACGCCTCGTCCCAACTCGCTGCCTGCAGCTTTCCAGACTTGCGGATCCACACCTTGTCGAGCCGCCGCGCTCCGAGCCCGTCGACCATGTAGCGGCCCTTGTCGCTGAGCCATTCTTCATTGACGTCGTCGTTGATGCGGGGCAGCGCGCGCATCACTTCGCGTCCGCGGCTGTCGAGCCGGATATTGGCGCCGACCGCGTCGCTCACGTCAATGGAGAGCGTCTTCTTAAGCTCCCAAGGGCGCGCTTCGAACGCATAGGGCCGCGAAGTCAGCGCACCGACCGGGCACAGGTCGATCACGTTGGCCGAAAGCTCATGCGCCGCCGCCTGCTCGAGGTAGGTGGTGATCTGCATGTCCTCGCCGCGATAGAGCGCGCCGATTTCGTCCACCCCGGCGATCTCTTCCGAGAAGCGCACGCAGCGGGTGCAGTGGATGCAGCGGGTCATCACCGTCTTGATCAGCGGACCCATGTATTTCTCGGTGACGGCGCGCTTGTTTTCCTCGTAGCGCGAGCCACCCCGGCCATAAGCGACCGACTGGTCCTGCAGGTCGCATTCGCCGCCCTGGTCGCAGATCGGGCAATCGAGCGGGTGGTTGATCAGGAGGAACTCCATCACCCCTTCGCGCGCAGCCTTGACCATCGGCGTATCGGTGCGGATTTCCTGCCCTTCGGTTGCGGGCAGCGCACATGAAGCCTGCGGCTTGGGCGGCCCGGGCTTCACTTCGACCAGGCACATCCGGCAGTTGCCGGCAATGGAGAGCCGCTCGTGATAGCAGAAGCGCGGAATTTCCTTCCCCGCCAGCTCGCAGGCCTGCAGGACCGTCGCCCCGTTGGGGACCTCGATTTCCTGGCCGTCGACAGTAACCTTAGGCATTGGGTGACCCCGCATCGTCTTCAGCGTCGGTGCCAGTCGCAAGTTCGTAGGCCACCTTGCCGAGCCTCGCGCGCAAATCGAGGCGGGTGAATTTCAACCGCGTACCCTGGCTGACGGGCAGGCATGCGCTCATTGTCGGCTGGAGGCGGTCGAATGAGGCCGTCTCCTCGGGCGAGAACGGCTTGGATCCAAGCAACGCTACGACTTGGGGGAAACCGCGTCTGATGACGCATTCAGCGAACATGTGCAGGCCGAAATCGAGCCGCCTTTTGTCGCTCTGCTGCTCGGCCAGTTTCGACGCGGGGTACAGGTCGGGTTTCGCCGAGAAATCGAGTTCGGTTCGATCGCCGAATTCGCTCGCGACATAGGCCCCGGCGACCGCATTGCGCATAATCTGTGCCGAGAGCTTGAGGTCAAACCCCCTAGGAACACAGGACCCGTTCTTTTTCGCGAGTTTGCTGGTCAAATTACGCCGAAGCTCGCTATTCTTGGGAGCGGCAAGCGCCTTCTCAACGAGCCACTTGTCGCGCTCGACCACACACGTGGCAAAATTCCAGAAATGTATTGCGGTGGCACCTTCATCCATGGTGCCCGCTGATAAAGGCGCAGCGAAGAACCCAGGGACCAAAGTCAGTGCTAATGCCAGTGAATATCTCACGCGGCAGCCTCCATGACGAGTAGCGCAATCATCGCGTTGCCCTTGTTTGCGGCCTTATGCATCGTTTTCCACCTTCTGGGCGGCAAGCAGGCGATAGGACGCGGTGGCGAGCATAGAGCGCATGCCAAGTGCCGAGGCTTCGAACTTGCCCGCCCCGCCCGCGCAAATGTCGGCAACCGGCTTTAGTTCGGCCAATGCCGCGCGTTCCGCATCCGTCTCGATCTCGGTGCCGAACAGCCCCGCAACCATGTGCGGCGCCCCGCGCACCATGCACATCGCGATTGCGTCCGTGCGGGAATGCGTCGCCGCTGCCGGGCCAAGTGCGGCCATCGACAGGCGCTTGAGCAGAGGCACGCTGTCAGCCTCCAGCATATGCTCAGCAAGACCACCAGCAAATGGCAGGCCGCCCAGGCGAATGCTGCGGTATTCGCGCGGCATCGCTTCGAAGCATTCCTTGCTCACGCGGGTCTGGGCCAGTGCCTTGATCCCGATCTTGTACCCGCTGGAGGTGAAATCCTGCGACAGGATGCGGTTCACATCACCTGCCTTCTCAGCCGCTATACAGGCCGTCCACGCCTGAACCGAGCCACGCTGCAAAGCGACGTCCTGCTCAGTCACAGGCTTACGCTGCGCCAGAACGGGGGTTGCGAGCATGGCCGCGAGGCCTACGAAAAGTGCCGCACGCTTCATTCGGCAGCCTCCCCGAATTCTGGCGCAAACTTGGCATTGTGCTCGTGAATCCGCCGCTCCAATTCGGGGCGGAAATGCCGGATCAGGCCCTGCACCGGCCAGGCGGCGGCGTCGCCGAGCGCGCAAATGGTGTGGCCTTCGACCTGCTTGGTGACCTGCTGCAGCATGTCGATTTCCTCGATCGCCGCATCGCCGGTGCGCAGGCGCTCCATCATGCGCCACATCCAGCCCGTGCCTTCACGGCAGGGGGTGCACTGGCCGCAGCTTTCGTGCTTGTAGAAATAGCTCAACCGGCTGATCGCGCGGACGATGTCGGTCGACTTGTCCATTACGATGACCGCTGCGGTGCCGAGGCCTGAACCTAGTTCACGCAGCCCGTCGAAGTCCATCGGGCAGTCCATGATCTGCTCGGCCGGAACCAGCGGGACTGAGGAACCGCCCGGGATCACTGCCAGCAGGTTGTCCCACCCGCCGGTAACGCCGCCGCAGTGCTTCTCGATCAGCTCGCGGAACGGAATGCTCATCGCTTCCTCGACCACGCAGGGCTTTTCGACATGCCCGCTGATCTGGAACAGCTTGGTGCCCTTGTTGTTGTCCCGCCCGAAGCTGGAGAACCAGGTTGCCCCCCGCCGCAGGATCGTCGGCACGACCGCGATGCTCTCGACATTGTTGACCGTGGTCGGGCAGCCATAGAGGCCCGCCCCCGCCGGGAACGGCGGCTTGAGGCGCGGCTGGCCCTTCTTGCCTTCGAGGCTTTCGATCATCGCGGTTTCTTCGCCGCAGATGTAGGCGCCCGCGCCGCGGTGCATGAACACGTCGAAGTCGTAGCCGCTCTTGGCCGCGTTCTTGCCCAGCAGGCCCGCCGTATAGGCTTCGTCGATCGCCGCCTGCAGCGTCTCGGCCTCGCGGATGTATTCTCCGCGAATGTAGATGTAGGCCGCCCGCGCACGCATGGCGAACCCGGCGACCAGCGCACCTTCGATCAGCTTGTGCGGATCGTGGCGGATGATCTCGCGGTCCTTGCAGCTACCCGGCTCGGATTCGTCGGCGTTGATGACCAGGAAGCTGGGGCGGCCGTCCTTGCTTTCCTTGGGCATGAACGACCACTTGAGGCCGGTCGGGAAGCCCGCCCCGCCGCGCCCGCGCAGGCCGGAGGCCTTGACCTCTTCGATGATCTTGTCCTGCCCGAGCGCGATCAGGGCCTTGGTGTTGTCCCAGTCCCCGCGCGCCTGCGCCTCTTTCAGGTTCCATGGCTGGAACACGTAGAGGTTGGTGAAGATGCGGTCTTTGTCAGCGAGCGTCATCAGGCCACTCCCTCAGATCCGTTCGTGTCGAGCGGAGTTCGAGCGCAGCCGAGAACTCCAGTCGAGACATCCTTCGACGGACGCATCTCGACAAACTCGATGCTGCTCGGGACGAACGGAGTCTTGCTGATTTCCATCACCATTCCCCCCGGTAATCGTGGTTGGCGGAGACCATTGCCTTGAGCGTGGTCGGACCGCCGGCGGGTTCGCTGGTGTGGCGACCCGGCTCCTGCGTGCCGGTCTTGGGTTGCTGACCTGCGGCGAGCGCGTCGAGCACCGCGTCGAGGCGCTCGGGGGTCAGGTCTTCGTAGTTGTCGTCGTTGATCTGGACCATCGGTGCGGTGGCGCAATTGCCCATGCATTCGACTTCGGTGAGGGTCCACAGGCCGTCGGCGGAGACGTGGCCCTTACTCATCCCGCGCTTCTTGCAGGTCTCGAACAGCGCGTCCGAGCCGCGCAGCATGCACGGGGTGGTGCCGCACACCTGCACGTGGAATTTGCCCACCGGGCGCAGGTTGTACATGAAATAGAACGTCGCGACTTCGAGCACGCGGATCACCGGCATGTCGAGATGGGCCGCGACATATTCGATCACCGGCAGCGGCAGCCAGCCCTGCGTATCGGTCTCCGCGCCGACCTGCCGTTGGGCAAGGTCGAGCAGCGGCATCACCGCCGACTTCTGGCGGCCCGCCGGATACTTGGCGATGTGCCAGTCGGCCTTCTTGCGGTTCTCCTCCGTCCACGCGAACGAGCCCCAGCGGGCGCGCAGTTCGGGGGTATCGGGTGCGGGGGTACGGTCAGCCATTATCGATCACACTCCCCGAACACCACGTCGATCGCACCGAGGATGGCGGTTGCGTCGGGCAGCATGTGGCCCTTGCTCATCATGTCCATTGCCTGGAGGTGCGAGAACGCCGTGGGGCGGATCTTGCAGCGGTAGGGCTTGTTGGTGCCATCGCTCACCAGATAGACGCCGAATTCGCCCTTGGGGCTTTCGGTCGCGACGTAGACCTCGCCCGCCGGCACGTGGAAGCCTTCGGTGTAGAGCTTGAAGTGGTGGATCAGCGCTTCCATCGACTGCTTCATCTCGCCGCGCTTGGGGGGCGAGACCTTGCCGTCGGTGCTCGCGACCGGGCCGCTCGGCATCTGCGCCAGGCACTGCTTGATGATCTTCGCGCTCTCGTAGACTTCCTTCACGCGGACCATGAAGCGATCGTAGCAGTCGGAATTGGTGCCGACGGGAATGTCGAACTCCATCCGGTCATAGACTTCGTAGGGCTGGCTCTTGCGCAAGTCCCACGGGATGCCGGCGGCGCGGATCATCGGGCCGGAGAAGCCCCAGGCGAGCGCGTCTTCCTTGCTCACCACCGCGATATCGACATTGCGCTGCTTGAAGATGCGGTTGTCGATGACCAGGCTCATGGCGTCGCCGAACAGTTCCGGCAGACGCGTGTCGACCCAGTGGCCGATATCGACCAGCAGCTTTTCCGGCACGTCCTGGTGGACGCCGCCAGGGCGGAACCAGGCGCTGTGCATCCGCGCGCCGCTGGCCCGCTCGAAGAAGTTGAGGCAGTCTTCGCGCAGTTCGAACACCCACAGGTTGGGCGTCATCGCGCCCACGTCCATCACGTGCGCGCCGATGTTGAGCATGTGGTTGCAGATGCGGGTCAGCTCGGCGAACAGCGTGCGCAGGTACTTGGCGCGCTCGGGGATTTCGAGGTTGAGCAGCTTCTCGATCGCCAGCACATAACTGTGCTCCTGCGCCAGCGGCGAGCAGTAGTCGAGCCGGTCGAAGTACGGCAATGCCTGGAGGTAGGTCTTGTGCTCGATCAGCTTCTCGGTGCCGCGGTGGAGCAGGCCAACGTGACAGTCGATCCTCTCGATGATCTCGCCATCGAGCTCCATCACCATCCGCAGCACGCCGTGCGCGGCCGGGTGCTGCGGGCCGAAGTTGATCGTGTAGTTGCTGATCACCTCGTCGCCGGTGGTGGGCGACAGTTCAAGCTGCAAGCTCATGCCGGGTCTCCCTTGGGCTTGCGGGTGCGCGGCTTGGCCGGCGCCTTGGGCTTGGCATCAGCCTTGGCCTTGGTCGCACGCGGCTTGCGCGGGGCAGCTTCCTTCTTGGCCGGGGCTTCGGCGGAAACCTTTTTCGAAGCCTTGGCGTCGGTCTTGGCACCGGCTCCCGTGTCTGCCGGGGTGTCGGTGGTCTTGGGCGTGGACGCCGGAGGTGGCGGTGGCGGTGGCGCTGCGGCCGCCTTCTCGTCACCCGGCAGCACGTAGTCGGCGCCTTCCCACGGGCTCATGAAGTCGAACTGCCGCAGGTCCTGCGCCAGCTTGACCGGCTCGTACACCACCCGCTTTTCCTCCTCGGAATAGCGCAGCTCGGTGTAACCGGTCAGCGGGAAGTCCTTGCGGAAGGGGTGACCTTCGAAGCCGTAGTCGGTCAGGATGCGGCGCAGGTCGGTGTTGCCGGCGAACAGCACTCCGTAGAGGTCGAACACTTCGCGCTCGAGCCAGCCCGCGTTGGGCCAGATCGTGGTCGCCGTCGGCACCGGCGTGCTTTCCGAAGCGGTGACCTTGAGCATGACGCGGTGGTTCTTCGTCACGCTCAGGAGCATGTAGACCACCTCGAAACGCTCGGCCCGGCCGGGATAGTCGACCCCGGCGATCTCCATCAGCTGCTGGTAGTCATGCTGGTCGCGCAGCAGGCGCAGCGCATCGGCGATCCCGTCGCGCACCACGGTAATGACGATTTCGCCGTGCTCTTCCTTAGACGCCACGACTATGTCGCCGAGCGCCGCCACCAGGGCCTCGCACACGCCCTCGTTGGAGGCGTATTTCGGGGCAGAGTGGACAAACGACATCACGCAGCCACCTCCGTTCGTTGGGGGCGGGTGGGTGACCCGCGGGTGGGGACGGTGGAGACGAAGACCCACCCCCACCCGCCCGGAGTAGGGGGGTGGATCAA
>JAHDXX010000117.1:0-374 GCA_023384025.1 Sphingomonadaceae bacterium | reverse complement strand
CCGTACGGGTCGCCCGAAGACCGCCCCCGGTTGGGCCACGTGAACCCCCTCCCCTCGACACGAACGGCCCTTGAGTCTGGCGGTGCATCATGCTCATCGCTCGATCGTCCCCGCGCGGCGGATCTTCCGCTGGAGCTGCATCACTCCGTAGAGCAGCGCCTCTGCGGTCGGAGGGCATCCGGGAATGTAGATGTCGACCGGCACGATCCGGTCACACCCGCGCACCACCGAGTAGCTGTAGTGATAATAGCCGCCGCCATTGGCGCAGCTCCCCATCGAGATGACGTACTTCGGCTCGCTCATCTGGTCGTAGACCTTGCGCAGCGCCGGAGCCATCTTGTTGCACAGCGTGCCGGCCACGATCATCACGTCCG
>JAHDXX010000116.1:7144-9619 GCA_023384025.1 Sphingomonadaceae bacterium | reverse complement strand
GAGATCGACCTGGTCGTAGGCAGTGCCCCCGCCAATGAAGGCGTCGATGCGATGACGAGCGTTGTCATAGAGGAAGTAGGCCATTGCCAGTAGCCCGATACTGCCTGCGATCAGCCCGCCCAGCCGGGGCAGCGAAACGCCCGAGAGCGTGATCATCACGAACCACACCCCGCCAAACAGGATCGCGTCGCCGAGGTTTGGCTGGAGCATCAGCAGCCCGCCAACAGCCCCCATCACCCCGGTCACCACGCCGATCACCGGCAGGTTCGGATCGCGCAGCCGCCAGGTCAGGATCCACGCCAGCGCAATCGCGAAACCGGGCTTGAGGAACTCGCTCGGCTGGAAGCGCATGCCGAGGTTGTTCCACCGCTTGGCCCCGTTCACTTCCGATCCGATCAGTGGAACGAGCACCAGCAGCGCGAACATGCCGCCCGCCAGAACGATCCCCAGCCGCCGGGCATTGTCGAGCGACAGGGTCGAAGCCCACAACATCACCGCAATCCCGGCCAGCTGCCAGCGCAGGTGGGCCCAGTAGAAATAGAGATCGGGCAGCGTCACATCGCTGGTCGACAGGCGCCGCGCGCTGGCAACAGAGGCGGTGGCGACCGCGGCGGTGCCGATCAGCATCAACAGCAGCACAAGGCCCAGCAGCGTCCGGTCGATCTCGCGCCACCACACCCGCATCTCGTCGATGCGCGAGCGGCGGTAGCGGCCCGGTTCAGCCGGACGGTCGCCGCTGCGCGGGATATAGGGCTGCACTGTGCTCATGCCTGACCCTCCTCGCCGCCGGTCAGCGCCTCGACGATGTCGCGGAAATGCGCGCCGCGGACCTCGAAGTCGCGGAACTGGTCGAAACTGGCGCAGGCAGGCGAGAGCAGCACGATCTCGCCTGGGCGGGCGGCGGCGACCGCGCGGCGGGTCGCTTCCTGCAACATCTCGCTGCGTTCAACCGGCACGCCAGCCGCCTCGAGCAGTTCGGCAAAGCGCGGTCCGGCCTCGCCGATGGTATAGGCGCATTTGACATTGGCGAGATGCGCTTGCGTCGCGCCGAGGCCGTCTTCCTTGGGCAGCCCGCCGACAATCCAGTGGATGCGCGGGCCATTGGCCTCGGGCGGAAAGGCCGCGAGCGCCGGAGCGGCGCTGTCGGTGTTGGTCGCCTTGCTGTCGTTGACGAACAGCACGCCGTTGTGAGTGGCGACCCGCTCCATGCGGTGGGGGAGGCCGGCGTAACTGGCGAGGCCGCAGTTGATCTGAGTGGAGGTCAGACCCAGTGCAAGGCAGGCCATCCGGGCCGCCCAGGCGTTCTGCGCATTGTGCGGTCCTTGCAGTGCGGGCCAACCCGCTTGCTCGGCGGCAAAATCAGTCTGATAATCGCCGCCAAACCACTGAGTGAGTTCAGCACCGTCCGTCAATGCCATGACAGCCTCGTCAACGCCATTCGCACCGCTGGCGACAATGGCCCGCCGATCCCAGGACTGCATTTGCAGCAGACGCACCTTCGAAGCACGATAGGCCCCAAACCCGTCATACCGATCCAGATGATCGGGCGTGACATTCAGCAGCACCGCGACATCGCAATCGAGGGTCTGCGTCAGGTCGATCTGATAGCTCGACAGCTCGAGCACATAGACCCCATCTGCAGGGAGCGGGTCCTGCGCGAGGATCGGCAAGCCGATGTTGCCGCCCATCGTGGTCGGAACACTGGCGGTCTTGACGATATGGTGGACCAGCGCCGTGGTGGTGCTCTTGCCGTTGGTGCCAGTGATGCCGACCACCTTGTGCGGGGGCAACTCGGCGCGGGCCTGCGCGAACAGTTCGATATCGCCGATCACCGGCACCCCGAACTGCGCGGCACGGCCGACGATCGGATGGGTGTTGAGCGGCACGCCGGGGGAAACGACGATCCCGGCGCAGCCGGTCAGGTCACTTTCCATCGGGTCTGCCAGCGTGGCCCGACCCTCCAGCTTGGCGCGGGCGACATCCTGCCGGTCCCACGCGATCACCTCCGCTCCGCTCGCCAGCAGGCTTTCCGCCGCAGCCAGGCCCGATCGGGCGAGGCCGAGGACGGCAAAACGCTTGCCGGACCAGGCGGAGCAGGTGATCATCGCAGCTTCAGTGTTGCGAGCCCGATCATCGCGAGGATGATCGCCACGATCCAGAACCGGATCACGACCTTGCTTTCGCTCCAGCCGAGCTGCTCGAAATGGTGGTGGATCGGGGCCATGCGGAAGACCCGCCGTCCGGTCCGCTTGAACCAGAACACCTGGATAATGACGCTCAGCGCCTCCGCCACGAACAGCCCGCCGACGATGGCGAGCACGATCTCGTGGTGGCTCGCAACCGCGATTGCGCCAAGCGCCCCGCCCAATGCCAGACTGCCGGTGTCGCCCATGAACACCGCCGCCGGGGGCGCGTTGAACCACAGGAAGGCAAGCCCTGCCCCCATGATCGCCGCGCAGAAGATCGCCAACTCAC
>JAHDXX010000116.1:0-7134 GCA_023384025.1 Sphingomonadaceae bacterium | reverse complement strand
CTCACCCGCCCCGCGCACATAGGGAATGCCGAGGTAGTCCGAATAGTCGACCCGGCCGACGAGGTAGGCGATGATGGCAAAGGTACCCGCAGCGATGATTACCGGCATGATCGCGAGGCCATCGAGCCCGTCGGTCAGGTTGACCGCATTGCCCGCGCCGACAATCACGATCGCGGCGAAGACATAGTAGAACCAGCCGAGCTCGATCCCGAAGTCGTTGAAGAACGGGACATAGAGGAACGTATTGATTTCGCTGACGATAATGTACGAGGCAATCCCCGCCACCACGAATTCCAGCAGCAGCCGCACCTTGCTCGACAGCCCCTTGTGGCTGGCCTTCGAGACCTTGTCGTAATCATCGAGGAACCCGATGATCCCGAACCCGGCGGTCACGGCAAGGCAGGCCCACACGAACGGATTGCGCAGGTCCATCCACAGCGCCATCGCCAGCGTCAGCGAGACCAGGATCATCAGCCCGCCCATGGTCGGCGTGCCCCGCTTGGCGAGATGGGTCTGCGGACCGTCCTCGCGGATCGGCTGGCCCTTGCCCTGCCGCACCCGCAGCATGTCGATGAAGCGCGGCCCGATGATGAGGCCGACGATCAGCGCAGTCATCAGCGTCGCACCCGCGCGGAAGGTCTGGTAACGGACGAGGTTGAACAGCCCCTCGAAGTTCATCCATTCGGCAAGAAGATAGAGCATTCAGCCGTCCCGGCTTGTGAAGTGGTTGACCAGCCTGCCCAGCCCGACCGAATTGGACCCCTTGACCAGGATCGCGTCACCACTGGTGAGCCCGAACTCCTCCAGCGCCGCAATCGCCTCGGCAGGGTTATCGCAATGGGCGAAGGTCAGCCCGGCGGCAAGCGCCCCGCCGTCGCCTTTCCCCAGCGCCCGCGCCAGCGCGCGCATCTCCTCGCCGACGAGGACGGCATGGTTCACACCCGCTTCGACCAGGGGTTCAACCAATTGTGCGTGGAACTGGGGGGCGAAATCGCCCAGTTCCTTCATGCTGCCAAGCACTGCAATCCGCCGCGTGGCCGGGGTCTGGCCGAGCTGGCGCAAGGTTGCGCGCATCGAGGCCGGGTTGGCATTGTAGCTTTCGTCGATCAGCAGCGCCTTGCCGCCGGGAACCTTCAGCTGGTGACGCGCGCCGCGCCCCTTGAGGCCGCCCATCTCCGCCAGCGCCAGGCCCGCTGCGCCAAGGTCACCGCCCGCCGCGCGCACCGCCGCCATCACGCCCAGGGCATTGTTTACCCAGTGTTCTCCCGGCTCCGCGACCGAGAAGCACAGCCGGGTGTCGCCAAGGTCTGCGGTCACCAGCGAACCGCCGTTGGCCGCCGGAATGGCATCGAGCAGGCGGACATCGGCATCGGCCGAGCGCCCGAAGGTGACGACCCTTGCGCCATGTCTTTCCGCTGCTGCCCGGAGCTGGCCGCACCACGGGCTGTCTGCCGGGATCACCGCGGTGCCGCCGGGCATCAGGCTTTCGAAGATCTCCGCCTTGGCACCGGCAATGGCTTCCATGCTTCCAAGGTTCTCGATGTGCGCCGGCGCGATGGTGGTGATCACCGCGACATGCGGGCGGACATGATCGGTCAGCGTGCGGATTTCGCCGGCATGGTTCATCCCCATCTCGAACACGCCGAACTTGCTGCGCGCGGGCATCCGCGCGAGACTGAGCGGCACGCCGACATGGTTGTTGTAGCTGCGCACCGAGCGATGCGCAGCGCCGCGACTGGTCCGGTCAAGCGCAGCGAACACGGCTTCCTTGACTCCGGTCTTGCCGACCGATCCGGTCACCCCGATGCGAACCGCTTCGGAACGGTCGCGCGCGGCATGGGCCAGCGCGTGCAGCGCGGCGGTGGTATCGGGGACCAGCACATGCGGGTAATCGACCGGGCGATCGACCAGCAACGCGCGGGCGCCCAGCGCAATTGCCTTGTCGATGAACTTGTGCCCGTCGGTCGTCTCGCCCTTGAGTGCCACGAACAGGTCGCCCGAGCGGACATCGCGCGAATCCATCTCGACGCCGGAGACCTCGAAATCACCGCTGGCCCGGCCACCGGTTGCAGCAGCGATTTCCGCGCCGGTCCACAGGGCCGAGGCAAGCCGGTCACGCGCGACGACCGGCCATTTGCGCAAGGCGGGATGCAGGCTCACGCAGCACCCCCGGCGCATTCGCGCGCCACCTCGACATCGTCGAACGGCAGTATCCGCATAGTTTCCCCTGCTCCGATGATCTGGCCGGTTTCATGGCCCTTGCCGGCAATCAGGACGATATCGTCCCGTCCCGCTTCGGCAATGGCGGCGGCAATGGCAGCGCGCCGGTCGCCCACTTCGCGGGCGTTTGCCCCTGCCCCGGCAAGCACCGCCGCGCGGATCGCCGCCGGGTCTTCCCCGCGCGGGTTGTCGTCGGTGACAATCACGACGTCGGAGCCGCGCGAAGCCGCTTCGCCCATCGGAGCCCGCTTGCCCTGGTCGCGGTCGCCACCGGCGCCGAAGACGGTAATCAGGCGCCCGGTGACGTGCGGACGCAATGCAGCGATGGCAGCATCAAGCGCGTCGGGCGTATGCGCGTAATCGACATAGACCGGTGCCCCGCTGGTGCTGATGGCGGCCCGCTCGAGCCGACCCCGCACCGGCTGGAGGCGCGCGACCCCGTCGAAAGTCATCGAAGCCGAGCCGCCGGTCGCGAGCACCAGACCGGCAGAAACGAGGGCGTTGGCGACCTGGTACTGGCCGATCAGCGGCAGGCGCAGCTTGCGCTCCTGCCCGTCATGCGAAAGCACGAGGTCCTGGCCCAGTTGCGTGGGGGTACGGGCGAGCAGGCGGATGAAGTCCCCCTGCTCGCCCACCGTGAGCACCCGCAGGCCGCGTGCCTGCGCGTGCCCGATGGCCCGGCCGGCCCACTCGCTATCGTCGGCCCAGACCACCACGCTTGCCCCGTCCGACACCACTTCGTCGAACAGGCGCATCTTGGCCGCGAAATAGTCTTCCATCGTCGCGTGGTAATCGAGATGGTCGCGGCTGAGGTTGGTGAAGGCCGCTGCCGCCACCGGCACGCCTTCATTGCGGTATTGCGACAGGCCATGGCTGCTGGCTTCGTAGGCGACATGGGTCACCCCTTCGCGCGCCAGGCCGGCCATGTTGCCGAGGAACGTCACGATGTCCGGCGTGGTCAATCCGGTCGAAACGCTCTCGTCGGGCGTGGTCACGCCAAGCGTGCCGATGCTCGCCGCCCGCTCGCCCGCCATGCGCCACAGCTGGCGGGTCATCTCGACAGTGGAAGTCTTGCCGTTGGTCCCGGTGACCGTGACGATGGTTTCCGGCACCGGGCGGTAGAACCCGGCGGCGAGCCTCGCGAAGGCACGGCGGGGATTGTCATCGGCGATGTGGAGCGCACCAGACACCGACGCTTCCGGTCGCGCAACCACGGCCACGGCCCCGGCTTCGATGGCGGCGGTGATGAAGTCCTCGCCATTGAAGCGGGTGCCCGGGAATGCGCCGAACACCGTGCCCGGCGCAACCTTGCGGTGATCAATCGCAAAGCCGGTCACGTCGGCATCGCCGGCCTCATGGCGACCGGCAAGTTCAAGCAGGCGGGCAAGCCTCATTCACCACCTCCGGGGATCAGCGGGCGCAGGTCGCTGATGTCGACGTCGCGTGTGTCGTCCGGCATGACCCCCAGCATCGGCCCGATCCGGGGAACGAGCTTGCCGACGATCGGCGCAGCGTTCCATGCGGCCGTTCGCTGGAACGAACTGGCGGCCGTACCCTTGGGCTCGTCGAGCATGGTGACAATGACATAGCGCGGCTTGTCCATCGGGAAGGCGGCGGCGAAAGTCGAGACGACCAGCTTCTTGCTGTAGCTTCCGCCCACAGCCTTTTCCGCCGAACCCGTCTTGCCGCCCACGCGATAACCGGGCGCGTTGGCGCTGCGGCCGGTACCGTTGGTGGTAATCAGGCGGAGCAGCTGGCGCATCCGGTAGCTGGTCGATGCCTTGTAGACCCGGCGGCCCTTGGGCACTTCGTGCGGCTCCAGCTTGTGCAGGGTTGAAGGCCGCCACACACCGCCATTGACGAGCGCCGCATAAGCACTGGCCAGGTGGAGCGGCGTGACCGAAATCCCGTGCCCGTAGCTCACGGTAATGTTGCGCAGCCTGGGCCATCTCTCGCCCGGCCAGATCGGCGCGCCGCGCGCGGGCACCTCGATGTAGGGCCGCTCGTGCATGCCGAGGTCCATCATCGAACGACGCAGGCGTTCTGCCCCCAGCTCGTCGGCGATCTGGCCGGTGACAATGTTGGAGGAATGCATCAGAGATTCCGCCACATTCAGCGATGCGCCCAGCGGGTGGCTGTCGCGGATCTTGAACCCGGCGATCTCCAGCGGGCGGCTGGCCTGATAACGACGACTGAAGTCGCGCACGGTGCCGGCGTCGATGGCGGCGGCGACAGTCAGCGGCTTGAAGGTGGAACCGAGTTCATAGACCTCGCTCGAGACGCGGCTGAACATGTTCTTCGCCCCGGCGGCATCGATCCGGTTGGGGTCGAAATCGGGCAGTGAGGCGAGCGCGAGGATCTCGCCGGTGTCGACATCAAGCACGATCCCGCCTGCACCTGCCGCACTGGTCGCGAGCATGCCGCGCCGCAGCTCGTCCTCGAGCGCACCCTGCACCCGCATATCGATCGACAGGGCAACCGGCTGGGCGCGCAAGACCGGATCGGTCAGACGCTCCTGCATGACCTGCTCCATGCCCACGTGACCGCGCCCTTCGGAATCGACATAGCCGAGGACGTGGGCGGCAAGCGAACCTTGCGGGTAATGCCGCTCGGTCTCGCGGGGGAGTTCCAGGCCAAGTTCGCCGAGGTCCTGGACCCGGTTGGCATCTTCCGGCAGCACCCGGCGACGCAGGTAACCCGGCTTGCCCGAGGCAAGCTTGCGCGCCACAGCTTCCTGATCGAGGTCAGGGAAAATCGCAGCAAGGTCAGCCGCGATCTCACGCGGCGTGCGGACCAGCGGATTGTCGGGATCGCCCAGCGCCGCCGGATTGTACCACAGAGCATAAGCGGGGAACGCGCGTGCGAGCGGCACGCCGTTGCGATCGGTGATTTCGCCGCGCGGCGGCAGCAGGGCTTCCTCGAGCGAGGTGATATGCGTTGCCCGGTCGCTGAGGCCGAAGTAACCCAGCCGCAGGATCGCAATAAGCGCAACACCGGCAAAGATCGCCGCGATCAGCAGCACGCGCATCTGGGCGGTAAGCAGCGCCTGACGCCGGACCACGGCCGTCCGGCTCCGCCCGGCAGGGATCGCGGAGGCCAACGCTGCGACGCTCATTGCGCAGCCACCATTGCGCCGGCACCAACCGGATCAGGCGTTGAAAGGCGCTCAGCCAGGGGCCGCCGGGCCGACTTCTCTTCCTTGACGGGCCGGGTTTCGCTTTCGGGCTTGCCAGTGACCGGAGAAACCATGGCAAGAATTCCCTCGTCGGAAGCACCGTCCACCGCAGCCTGGGCCACACGGATCGGTTCCGGCGCACCGTCAGCGCGGGCCATGCCAAGCGCAGCCAGCTGGCGCTCGCTTTCGAGATACTGGCCAGCCGAGGGTGCAACGTAGCCGTATTCCACCCGGTTCCAGTCAGCCAGCTGCTGCTGGTTTGACCGGGCCTGGAATTCGATTTCAAGGATGCGCTTTTCCGTTTCCAGCGCGATGATCTGGCGCTCGGCGAGGCGGACCTGGCTCTTGATCGTATTGACCTTGAAGGTGAGGGCGGCGAGCGCAGCGGCGCAGGCAACCAGCACCACGGCCCATCCGATCTGGCGACGACGGCTACCGGTGGTCCACATCATGCCGCCTCCCTCGCCGGAGCTGCCGTGCGCAAGGCGTGGCGCAAGGTCGAGGAGCGGGCACGCGGATTGCGGTCGATTTCAGACTCGCCGGGACGGATCGCCTTCGAAACCTGCTCGAACACCGGATCCGAGCCGGCCACTTCAGGCAGGTGGCGCGATGTAGTCGGGCGGGTCGAGGCTTCGCGCAGGAAGCGCTTGACGATCCGGTCTTCAAGACTGTGGAACGTCACCACAGCCAGGCGGCCACCGGGCCGCAGCAGCCGTTCAGCGCCTGCCAGCCCCGCGACCAGTTCATCGAGTTCGCCGTTGATGTGGATCCGCACCGCCTGGAACGTGCGCGTCGCCGGATCCTTGGGCGCACCGGGCCGATAGCCGAGCGCCTTGCGCACGACATGGGCCAGCTCACCGGTGGTAGCCAGCGGGCGCGCAGCAACGATAGCACGGGCAATCCGGCGCGATTGCCGCTCCTCGCCGTAACGATAGAGCACGTCGGCGATCAGGGATTCATCAGCGGTATTGAGAAATTCGGCAGCGCTTTCGCCGGACTGGCTCATCCGCATGTCGAGCGGGCCATCGACCGAGAACGCGAACCCGCGCTCACCCCGGTCAAGCTGCATCGACGATACGCCGATGTCGAAAACCACCCCGTCGACAGCGGCGACCCCGGCAGCCGCCATTTCGTCGACGATGCGAGAGAAGGTAGCCGGATGCAGGGTGAGGCGGCCTGCATATTCCGCCACCATTGGCGCGGCTTCGGCAATGGCATCGGGATCGCGGTCAAACCCGTGGACGCTCGCCCCGCGATCGAGCAGTGCGCGCGAATAGCCCCCGGCCCCGAAAGTCGCATCGATGATCACGTCGCCCGGCTGCGGGTCGAGCGCGGCAACGACTTCATCGAGCAGGACGGGAATGTGCGGCGGCACGGTCACTTCGCACCGCCTTTCGCCGCAGCCTTGGCCCGCGCTTCGCGCTCCAGCCGGCGGCAGCGCGCACGCATGAACGCCGGGCCGCTTTCGTACAGGGTTTCCGGCGTGAATACGACGATGTGGTCCCCGACCGAGTGCCAGTAGAGCGCGTCGTCGATGCCATAGGTCTCGACGAGGTCGGGCGGCATGATGAAGCGCCCGCTGTCGTCGAACGAGACCTTGTCGAAGGCATTGAGCTGGGCCTGCCAGGTCAACCGGTCGAACGGCTTGTCCGCTGCCAGTGCATCCTGCCGCGCCTGCTCGATCAGGGCGTTGAAATCCTTCTTGCGCGAAGTGCCGAAGGCGGAAACACATTCCCATT